>NZ_QRVX01000017.1:0-49685 GCF_003458885.1 Coprococcus sp. AF21-14LB
TGTACAAAAATCACCTTTTTATATCGGTGAGTTTCTTCAAAACCTCAGCATTTTCACCAGGCAGAGAAGATACTTTCCCCATACACAGACTGGCTGACCCGTCCGCGGCCTGGTACAATTGGAAAGAATCACATTCAGAGCAGTTCCTGTTAATTCAGAACTGCTCTTTTTATCTGCTCTGAATCTGATACTTCCCTTATGAATTATACATTTGAAGTTGTTCTTAAAAATGCAACGCCATTCTTCCCGCAGTTAGTTGCTAATGATGTTTATCTTCCGATTAAGCAAGAAGTAGTCGAAAAAGCAGGTGAAGGTTGGGAGAAAAAACCAGAAACTGCTGTAAGCAATGGACCTTTCTTCTTAGAAGAATATCAGGTTGGTTCACATATGTTATTTAAGAAAAATCCACATTACTATGCAGCAGATGAAGTAAAACTTCCAGGTATCAAAGCAGTTATTATTGCTGATGATAATACTGCATATCAGGCATATCAGGCGGGAGAAGTAGATGTTATGGATCATCTTCCGGCAGAACAGATTCCTCAGATTGTAGCAGAGGATCCATATGTAATCGTTGGTGCAGATACTGGTGCACAGTTCTTGAACTTTAATGTTGATAAAGCACCATTCGATAACCTTCATGTAAGAAAAGCAGTTGCAATGGCTATTGATAGAAAACAGATTACAGAACAGGTATTAAAAGACGGTTCTGTACCGGCAAGCGGATTTATTGCTCCAACTTGTCAGAAGACAGATGGTTCTTCTTTCCGTGTAATGGAAGAAGATGGTTATCCGGCAGAGGAATATGGTATTAATCCACGTCAGGCTAATGTGGAAGCAGCTCAGAAAGAACTTGCAGAAGCTGGTTATCCAAATGGAGAAGGCTTCCCGGAAGTAGAACTTGCATATTCTAACAGTGAAAAGAATAAGAGACTCTGTGAAGCGATTCAGCAGATGTTGGAAACAAATTTAAATATTAAAGTAAAACTTCGTGCAGAAGAGTCCAGTGTATTCCAATCTACAAAGAGCAAAGGTGATTACCAGATGGCTCCTGGTGGATGGACAAATAATCCGTATGATGCCAGTGGACTGATTAAACTGTTCCATTCTCAGAACGGAAATAATACATGCCAGTGGAGATGGAAAGAGTACAGAGGTGCTTCTCATGATACAACATTAAATCCAGGAAATAAAGCATTTGACGAAGCATTTGATAAAGCAACGGCATCATTGGGTGAGGAAAGAGATAATGCATGGGTGGAAGCAGAGAAAGCTCTTATGGAAGATGTACCTGTAACTGCGCTTTATTATCCATCTTTCGTAGCTCTTGTAAACGAAGATAACGTAGAAAATGTTGAACGTACATTAGGCAATTCATTTATGTTCAGCCACGCAGAAATCGTTGAGTAGTTTTTAATTTTTAGGAAGACCGGAAAGTGCTTTACTTTTCGGTCTCCCTATTATTAGAGGAGAAGTAATATGCTGAGATATGTGATAAAAAGAGTAATTTCTGCAATTATTACAATTTGGTTCATTATGACGCTGACATTTATTTTGATGAATGCGATTCCTGGTGATCCATTTGCCAGTGAGAAGATGAATGATCCGGTGATTATTGCAAATATGAAAGCAAAATACGGACTTGACAGACCACCAATTGAACAGTACGGAACATATTTATGGAATTATCTGCATGGTGATTTCGGTATTTCATTTATGAAAAAAGGACTTACAACGAATGATATTATTTCAGCAGGATTTCCGTATTCGTTAACAATAGGTATTTGGGCGTCTGGAGTCATTTTGATATTTGGAGTGTTTTTTGGAATTATTGCAGCTTTGCGACAAAATAAGTTTATAGACAGGATATTGATGATACTATCGACATTGGGAGCTACCATCCCGAGTTTTGTATTTGCGACAGGATTTCTGTTTTTATTCAGTAAAATATTAAATTTGGTGCCATCTTATGGAGTAAATAGCTGGAAAGGATATATTGGACCGGTTATAGTCAGCGCCCTTTTCTCGCTGGCCTATATTGTTCGTCTTACTAGAACATCAACACTAGATGTTCTGAATCAGGATTATATTCGAACAGCGAGAGCCAAAGGACTTCCAGAGTGGAAGGTGCTTGGAAAACATGCATTAAGAAATGCACTTCTTCCGGTGGTAACTTATATAGGACCGATGTTTGCAGCGTTGATTACAGGATCCTTTGTTGTTGAGAAAGTATTTGGTATTCCGGGAATCGGAAACTTATTTACTAATAGTATTCTTAACAGAGACTACACATTAATTATGGGAATTACAGTATTTTTCTCAATTATACTTGTAATATGTATTTTGGTAGTCGATATTCTGTATGTATTAATTGATCCACGTATTAAATATCAGTAAAATAGGTGATTAAAGTATGAGTGAAAAAAACAGCAATATTTCTCCGGAATTATGGGCTCCATTAGAACAGGATGAAAAAAATGCAGAAAAGATGGAGCGTCCAAGTCTTACATTTTTGCAAGATGGATGGAGAAGATTAAAATCTAACAAAATAGCGATTTTATCTTTAGTTGTAATTATAGTTCTTACAATTGGAGCTATTTTTATTCCAATGTTCTGGAAATATGATTATAAAACGCAGGACTTGGAATTAGCCAATATTCCGGTTGTGATGAAAGTATATCCTTTAGAAAATGGAAAAAATATATATGTAACACCGCAATATACGGTTATTGTAGTGGATGAAAAAGGAAATCTTGAGGGACTTGCAGAAACAAAGAATAAGGACATGACAGCAAAGAAAAACTATTTCGATGTTGAAGGAAGTGAAATTTGTGTCGATTACAGTACCTATTCAGAAGCAAGTAAAGAATTCAAAAAAATAGAAAAGAAAGCAGCAAAAAAAGGTTTAGATAAAATCGATATCAAAGGAATTACATATTTAGAAGAATATTTTGCAGGAACTGACACAACAGAAGTTACTGTAGAAGAAGCGAAAAATATTCTGGAAAATAAAATTCAGCGTACAGTAGTTTCCTGTGATGGAGAGGAACTTACAAACCAGGAGAAACTTAGAAATAAAACATATTTACTTGGAACAGATGGTCTTGGGCGTGATTTATTTATTCGTATCGTATATGGAGCACGTATTTCACTTCTTGTTGGATTCTTTGCAGCATTCATCAACTTTGTTGTAGGAGTTTTTTATGGTGCAATTGCCGGTTATTTTGGCGGAGCAGTTGATAATATTATGATGCGCGTGATCGACGTATTAGACTCTATTCCAATGACGCTTTATGTTATTTTAATTATGGTTGTAGTTGGTCCTGGTATTACATCTATTATCCTGGCATTAGGATTGACATTCTGGGTAAAAATGGCTCGTATTGTCAGAGGGCAGGTTTTAACTTTGAAACAACAGGAGTTTGTTAAAGCAGCCATTGTGACAGGAGCCGATACAAAACGAATTATTATTAAACATTTGATTCCAAATATGATGGGACCAATTATGGTAAATATCGCAATGCAGATTCCAAGTGCTATTTTTAATGAAGCATTCTTGAGTTTTGTAGGTTTGGGAATTTCAGCGCCAATGGCTTCCTGGGGAACACTTTGTAATGATGCGTTAGCCGGAATTTATGTTTATCCATATCAGATGGTATTCCCGGCGATTGCGATTTCAGTAACTATTTTGACATTTAACTTATTCAGTGATGGTCTGAGAGATGCATTTGATCCAAAACAGCGTAAGTAAGGAGGAAATCCAGATGAGTGAAAAATTATTAGATGTTAAAAATTTACATACCTCTTTCTTTACGCATTTGGGAGAGGTAAAGGCAATTCGCGATGTTAGTTTTGATTTGAATAAGGGTGAAATCATTGGTATTGTCGGTGAATCCGGAAGTGGAAAAAGTGTAACATCACTTTCTATCATGGGACTTTTAGCATATCCGGGCAAAGTTACCGGAGGTGAAATTCTTTTTAATGGAGAAGATCTTTTGAAAAAGAAAAAAAGTGAGATGCGTAAGATTCAGGGGGATCATATCGCAATGATCTTTCAAGATCCAATGACATCTTTAAATCCTTTATTTAAAATTGGTGATCAGATTACAGAAGCTATTTTAACACATCATAAAATCAGCAAAGAAGATGCCAAGAAGCGTGCTCTTGAAATGCTGCGTTTAGTTGGGATTCCTTCACCGGAAAAGAGATTTCATTCCTATCCGCATGAATTTTCAGGTGGTATGAGACAGAGAGCTATGATTGCTATGGCACTTTCGTGTGAGCCGGAATTATTGATTGCAGATGAACCGACAACGGCCTTAGATGTTACTATTCAGGCACAGGTGTTAGCTTTGATGAAGGAATTGAATGAAAGACTCGGCACAGCTACTATTTTAATTACACATAACTTGGGATGTGCTTCTAGTATTTGTGATAGAATCATTGTTATGTACGGTGGGAAAATCATGGAAGAAGGAACAACAGAAGAAATTTTTTACGAACCGCATCACCCATATACAATGGGGCTCTTGAACTCTGTTCCAAAGGTAACCGGTGAGGAATCTAAGCAAAGACTCGTTCCGATTCTTGGAACACCGCCGGATATGCTTCATCCGCCAACAGGATGTCCATTTTATCCTCGGTGCAAATATGCTATGAAAGTTTGTGCATCTATGCCGGTTCCAGAAGAATATATTAGCGATACACATCGTGTAAGCTGTTTCATGTGTCATCCGGATGCACCAAAGAATGAAGATTATGAAAGTCAGAAGGGAGGAATCCGTAATGGCAAATAATACGCTTCTGGAAGTAAAAGACCTAAAAATGTATTTTGAAAATAAAAAAGGGCTTTTAGGTAAGAAAGTAGAATATGTAAAAGCGGTAGACGGCGTTTCCTTCAAAGTACAAAAAGGGGAAACAATCGGACTTGTAGGGGAATCCGGATGTGGTAAATCAACCACAGGATATTCAATTATGCGTCTCTATAAGCCAACATCCGGACAAATTATATTTGACGGAAAGGATATTGCGCAATTGAGCGCCTCTGAGGTATGGCCGTATAGAAAAAGAATGCAGATGATTTTCCAAGATCCATATGCATCATTAAATCCTAGAATGACAGTATCTGATATTATTGGTGAACCACTGGACATTTATCATCTGTTTGAAGGAAAAGAAAGACAGGAGCGTATTTACGAACTGCTAAATACAGTCGGTCTTGGAAAAGATCATGCAAGTCGTTATCCACATGAGTTTTCAGGAGGGCAAAGACAGAGAGTCGGAATTGCAAGAGCATTGGCGGTAAATCCAGATTTTGTTGTTTGTGATGAACCTATTTCAGCGTTGGATGTTAGTATTCAGGCGCAAGTAGTAAATATGCTGGAAGATCTCCAAGAAAGTTTAGGACTTACATATTTATTTATTGCACATGACCTTTCTATGGTAAGACATATATCTAAGAAAGTAGGGGTTATGTACTTAGGATCTCTTGTGGAATTTGCAGAGACAGAAGAACTATATGAGCATACGCTTCATCCGTATACAAAAGCCCTTATGTCAGCAGTTCCTGAACTTGATCCGGCTATCAGTAAAAAGAAGAAACCAGAAATGCTTCAAGGAGATGTTCCAAGTCCGATAGATACGCCGATTGGCTGTAAATTTGCATCAAGATGCCCTTATGCTACACAGCGTTGTAAAGAAGAAAGACCAATATTTAAAAATGTAGGAAATGAACATTATGTAGCATGTCATTTAGTTGAATAATGAGTCATAGAGAAAGGGGAAAGCTATGAAATATAATTTTGATGAGCCTGTAGACAGAAGTAAAAACCGTTCTGCAAAGTATGACGAAAGAGTGAAAAATTTCGGAACAGATCAGGTAATTCCACTTTGGATTGCCGATATGGATTTCCAAACAGCACAGCCGATTATTGATGCCTGCAAAAAGAAAGCAGAAGAAGGTATATGGGGATATACATCTCGTCCAGACAGTTATTTTAAGGCTTATGCTGATTGGCAGAAGAGGCGAAATGGATGGACATTAGATACAGACTTATGCAGCTGGTGTTTGGGGGTAGTTCCAGCCCTTGCAGTTATTATTAAACTATTTACGGATAAGGAAGATAAAGTTTTGATTCAGCCACCTGTTTTTCCGGAATTTTTTGAAATTACAGAAAACACAGGAAGAACGCTCGTACAGAATAATTTCTTAGAGCATGATGGTGTATGGGAAGTGGATTTTGAAGAATTTGAAAGACTGGTAAAAGATCCTAAAGTGAAACTTTTTATCTTATGTAATCCGCATAATCCGTTGGGACGTGTTTGGACGCAGGAAGAACTGGCTAAAATGCTTAGACTCTGCTTTGAAAATGATGTATTGGTAGTTTCAGATGAAATTCATTCAGATATCATATTTCATGGGAAAAAGCACATACCGGCAGCTATTGCAGTACCGGAAGCTGATCAAAAAATCATCACATGTATTTCAGTAACAAAAACATTTAATCTTGCAGGGCTTCAGGCGTCTACGACAGTGTTCCCTAATATGGAGATGAAAAAAGCATTTGACGCTTACTGGAGTGGAATGGATGTACATAGAAATAATGCCTTTAGTTCAGTGGCAATGGAAACAGCGCTGAATGAGGGTGAAGAATGGCTGGAACAGCTTTTGGAATATATTTCTGGTAATCTGGACTTTATTCGTGACTATTTTGAGGAGCACATTCCGAGCATTAAGGCTAATATTCCAGATGCAACTTATCTTGTTTGGTTAGATTGCAGAGCATTAAATATGAGTAATGCAGAATTGAAAAAGTTTATGGTTGAAAAAGCAGGCTTAGGTTTAAGCCCTGGCTCAGACTTTACAAGAGAATTAAGTGGATTTATGAGATTAAATGCAGCATGTCCACGAGTTGTATTACAAAAAGCACTAAAACAATTAGAGGAAGCGGTAAACAATTTATCTTGCTAAACGGAGGTAAAGAAAATGCATGAACTGACACAATTAATTAAGGAAGATATGCGTCCGGCACTTGGTGTGACAGAGCCGGGAGCAATAGCATATGCAGTTTCAAAAGCAAAGTCATTTGTTCCGGGGGCGATTGAAAATGTAACGCTTCTATTAAATAGTGGTATGTATAAAAATGCCTATACTTGTGGAATCCCAAATAGTCATTTTTACGGAAATGAATATGCGGCAGCTTTGGGTGCAATTGCAGGAAACCCTGAAAAAGAACTGGAGAGTCTTGCAGATGTGACAAAAGAAGATAATGATGCCGCTGGGCAACTTGTAGCAGAAGGCAAAATTACAGTAAAAATGAGTGAGATCACAAGCCGCATTTTTATTGAGGCACAGGTAAAAACAACGGGCGGAGAAGCGATGGTAAGAATTCGTGACGCACATACCAATATTGTTCGGATTGAAGTAAATGGTCAGGTTGTTCTGGAAAAGGAGGAAATCACTGAATCCAATACGCAGGAAGAACCGCCTCTGATCCACAACTATACGTTGAGTCAGATTGTTGCATATGTGAAAACAGTTCCGGCAGAGGAGATTGAATTTATCAAAGCAGCGTATGAGATGAATTACGCACTGTTCGAAGAAGGAATCCGAAATCCAAGAACAACATATGCACGTTATCTGCTTGAGAAAAACGATGGGAAGATCATCTCACAGAACGAATTGAATACAGCTTCACTGCTCTGCAATGCGGCAATTGAAGCGCGTGTTATTGGTCTGGATAAGCCGGCTATGAGTATTACGGGTTCGGGAGCTCATGGAATCATTGCGACAATGCCGTTATATGGTGTATGTAAGATACGAGGACTGAGTGATGAGATGTTATATCGTGCGACAGCTTTGAGTTATCTTGTTTGTATGTATATTAAAGAATACTCCGGCAAACTTTCTGCATTTTGTGGCTGCGGTATTGCGGCAGGAACCGGAATGGCATGTGCATTAGTGTATTTGAATGGCGGAGATGAACATGCGATGGCAAGAACAATTAATAATATGTCCAGCAGCATTACCGGTATGATCTGCCATGGTGGAAATAAAGGATGCACCATGAAAGGAATTGTAGCTGTGAATGCAGCATTTCAGTCAGCGGATTTTGCAATGCATGAGATTTATATTGATGAAATTCATGGAATTAATGGAGCTTCACCGGAAGAGACGATGCGGTATATGGGTGAAATTGCATCTCCGGGAATGATTGGAACGGAAAAAACGATAGTAGATATTTTACAGGAAAAAAGTCAATAAGAGAAAACAGATTATTTCTGCTGGCAGACGATGAGCTGCCGGCAGTTTTTTTATTTGTAGTGTTTCTACTTTTTTACACAGATTTAACAGAAAAAGGTATTTGGATTTAACAATGGGACATTATAGTAATAGATGTCAACAGAAATGAATTAAAAGAGGAGATCATATATTATGAAAAAGTTAACAGTATTACTATTAGCAGGAGTTTTAGCAGGAAGTGTACTTACAGGATGTGGAAGTAAAGACAGCGATGCAGCTGATGGGGGAAACAAGGAAGGAGCTTCCGGATGGGATGAAGCAGGAAAAATTTCCGTTGTATCAAGAGAAGATGGTTCCGGAACAAGAGGAGCATTCGTAGAACTTTTCGGAGTTGAAGAAGAAAAAGACGGCGAGAAAGTGGATATGACAACAGCAGATGCCAATATTACAAACAGCACATCAGTTATGATGACACAGGTTGCCGGAAATGAATACGCGATTGGATATACATCTCTTGGTGCATTAAATGATACGGTCAAAGCAGTAAAAATTGGCGGTGTAGATGCATCGGCAGAGAACGTAAAGAATGGCAGTTATGAAATTTCAAGACCATTTAATATTGCGGTAAAAGAAGGCGTAAGTGATGCAGCCAAAGACTTCATGGGATTTATTATGAGTGAAGAAGGACAGGCAATCATTGAAGAAGAAGGTTATATTCCGGTAGAAGTAGAAGGAGCTTATGCATCTACAGGAGCATCAGGAAAAGTAACAGTAGGCGGTTCTTCTTCCGTAGCGCCGGTTATGGAAAAACTTGCAGAAGCATATAAAAAAGTGAATACAAATGTAAATGTGGAAGTGCAGCAGAGCGACTCTACAACAGGAATGACATCAGCAATGGACGGATCTTACGATATTGGAATGGCATCAAGAGAACTGAAAGATTCTGAATTAGAAGGCGGACTGACACCAACGGTCATTGCACTTGACGGAATCGCAGTCATTGTTAATAACGATAATGCAACAGAAGATTTAACAAAAGATCAGGTAAAAGCAATTTTTACAGGTGAAGTTTCTACATGGAAAGAAGCTCTTGAAAAATAATCGGGAGAGAGAATAAGAGGTATAGCAGATGAAACAGTGGAAAGAGCGGGCAATGCACATTGTATTTCTTGTAGCAGCGTGCATGTCGATTATGGCAGTCATTTTAATCTGTGTATTTCTCTTCGGAAATGGAATTCCAGCTATTCAGAAAATCGGGTGGCTGGAATTCCTTTTCGGGGAAATATGGCGGCCGTCCAACAATCTTTATGGAATTCTTCCGATGATTCTTGGAAGTATTTATGTAACGGCAGGAGCGATTGTGATCGGTGTTCCGATTGGAATTCTGACAGCAATTTTTATGGCGTTTTACTGTCCAAAGAAAATTTATCCAGGGTTAAAGGCAGCGACAGAACTGCTGGCCGGAATTCCATCAGTTGTGTATGGATTTTTCGGTCTTGTAGTATTGGTACCGGTTATTCGTGAATTCCTTCCGCCGGGATATGACGGAAATTCAATGCTGACAGCTTCTATTTTGCTTGGTATCATGATTCTTCCGACGATTATCGGTGTGACAGAATCTGCGCTTAGAGCAGTGCCGATATTTTACTATGAAGGAACATTGGCGCTCGGAGCTACTCATGAGAGAAGTATTTTTAAAGTTGTGCTTCCGGCAGCAAAATCCGGTGTGACAGCAGGTGTTATTCTTGGAATCGGAAGAGCTATTGGGGAAACAATGGCGGTAATTCTTGTCGCAGGTAACCAGCCGCGTATGCCAAAAGGGCTGATTGAAGGTGTCCGCACGTTAACATCTAATATTGTAATTGAAATGGGATATGCGACAGATCTTCACCGTGAAGCTTTGATTGCGACGGCGGTTGTACTGTTTGTTTTTATCTTATTGATCAATTTATGTGCGTCTGCCTTACAGCAGAAGAAATCTTAGAAACGGAGGAAAGAAATGATGACAACACAGCATGAAAGTTTAAAAAAGAAAACTCATCTTCCGTCTTTGATTATGAAGATATTTGTGTATTTATCTGCGGCAATTACATTTACGGTACTCATTCTTTTAATCGCATATATTATGATCAAAGGAATTCCGCATCTGAAACCGGAATTTTTCTCGCTGCACTATACATCGGATAATGTCTCCTTTGTTCCGGCGCTGATTACAACAGTGATTATGACGGCGTTGGCATTGATTGTGGCAGTTCCTCTCGGATTATTTGCGGCAATCTATCTTGTAGAATATACGGGAAAACGAAAAAAGTTAGTAGGGATGATTCGTCTGACAACAGAAACATTGTCAGGAATTCCATCAATTGTATATGGTTTGTTTGGTATGCTGTTTTTTGTAAATACACTGGAAATAGGATTCTCGATCCTTGCAGGTGCGGCAACGCTTTCTATTATGATTCTGCCGCTGATTATGCGTACTGCAGAGGAAGCGTTGAAATCAGTTCCGGATTCTTTTCGAGAAGGCAGTTTCGGACTTGGTGCAGGAAAACTTCGTACGATTTTTCATGTAGTTCTTCCGGCAGCAGTGCCTGGAATTATGGCAGGTATCATTCTTGCTATCGGACGTATTGTTGGAGAGACGGCGGCGCTAATGTACACGGCAGGAACGGTTGCGAAGATTCCGAAATCACTTTTTGATTCCGCCAGAACACTTTCTGTTCATATGTACAGCCTGTCAAATGAAGGGCTATACATGAATCAGGCCTATGCGACAGCGGTTATTCTACTTGTATTAGTAATTGTGATGAACGCGGCATCAGGAGCATTTGCAAAGAAATTTATGAAAGGTAGAGACAATGGATAAAATTACAATTAAAAATGTGGATCTGTTTTATCAGGATTTTCAGGCATTGAAAAATATTAATCTGTCAATTGAAGAAAAGAAAATTACAGCGTTTATTGGGCCGAGCGGTTGTGGAAAATCAACTTTGCTGAAGTCGCTAAACCGTATGAATGACTTAGTTGACGGTTGTAAAGTGACCGGAGAAATCTGCTTGGACGGAGAAGATATTTACAAGAATATTGATGTGAACTTATTAAGAAAGCGTGTTGGAATGGTATTCCAGAAACCAAATCCATTTCCGATGAGTATCTATGATAATATTGCATATGGACCTCGCACACATGGTATCCGCTCGAAACAAAAATTAGATGATATTGTGGAAAAATCACTGCGTGGTGCAGCAATTTGGGAAGAAACAAAGGATTGTCTGAAGAAAAGCGCGCTGCAGATGTCAGGAGGACAGCAGCAGAGGTTATGCATTGCAAGAGCCCTTGCGGTACAACCGGAAGTACTTTTGATGGACGAACCGACATCGGCGCTTGATCCGGTATCTACCTCTAAGATCGAAGACCTTGCAATGGAGTTGAAAAAAGATTATACTATCGTTATCGTAACACATAATATGCAGCAGGCAGTCAGAATTTCTGATAATACAGCATTTTTCCTGCTTGGAGAGATGGTAGAATATAATGAAACAGAGAAATTATTTTCCATTCCGTCAGACAAACGAACGGAAGATTATATTACAGGGAGGTTTGGCTAGGCTATGCGGAGCAGATTTGATAAAGAACTGGACACTCTTAATTTACGTCTGATTCAGATGGGAAAGAGCTGTGAAGAAGCGATTGAGAAAGTAACACAGGCGCTGCACAAGCGTTCAGAAGAGATGGCGCGGGAGATTATCCGGGAAGATGAGAGTATTGACCGGATGGAGAAAGAGATAGAGCAGATGTGTCTTCGGCTTCTTCTAATGCAGCAGCCTGTAGCAAAGGATTTGCGGCAGATCTCTGCAGCGTTGAAAATGATTACGGATATGGAGCGCATTGGCGATCAGACGGCAGATATTGCAGATATTATTCTTCACAATGACTTTAAAGGCGAGTATCACCTTTCGCAAGTGGATAAGATGTCAGAGGCAGTCGCGAAAATGGTACAGGAGAGCATCCGGGCATACGTTAATCGGGATCTCGCCCTTGCAAGACAGGTAATGGAGGAAGACGATAAAGTAGATGAGCTTTTCCTGCAGGCCAAAAATTCCCTTGTGAAAGTGATCAGAGAAGAGCAGGGCAGTCATGGAGATGAGATTGTGAATCTTGTTATGGTAATGAAATATCTGGAACGTATTGGCGATCACGCGACAAATATAGCGGAGTGGGTGGAATTTTCTATTACGGGCGTACACAAGGATGGCAACCACGCCGAATATGAAGTGTAGAAGGAGAAGAACATGATCTATTGTGTTGAGGATGATAAAAATATCAGAGATCTGGTAATCTATACGCTGGAATCCACAGGAATGAAAGCGGAAGGCTTTGGAGACGGAAAAGCGTTTAAAGAAGCGCTGAAGGAAAAAAAGCCAACGCTGATTTTGATGGATATTATGCTTCCGGGAGAGGATGGGCTTTCTCTCCTGAAAGAATTAAAGACATCAGCAGCAACGAAAGAAATCCCGGTAATTATGGTAACGGCGAAAGGTTCTGAATATGACAAAGTTGTAGGGCTTGATGGCGGGGCAGATGATTATATTACAAAGCCTTTCGGGATGATGGAGCTTGTTTCAAGAATTAAGGCAGTCTTGCGCAGAACGATGCCGGAAGAAAAAGAAATTCTCCAGTCGGGGATCTTAAGGCTGAATGTGAAGAAGCATGAAGTGACGGTAGAGAATAAAGAAGTTATCCTAACACTGAAAGAGTTTGAACTTCTGGAGAAACTCCTCAAGAACAGCGGTATCGTGCTGAGAAGAGATCGCCTTCTTGAAGAAATCTGGGGGTATGATTATGCGGGAGAAACCCGTACGGTGGATGTGCATATTCGTACCCTGCGTCAGAAACTGGGAAAAGCCGGTGACCTGATCGAGACAGTAAGAGGTGTCGGATATCGGATAGGAGCAGAGAATGAGCAGTAAAATACAAAGAAGCATGGTGCTTGTGCTTAGCATAACCCTGCTTCTTTCTTTCGCGTTTACAACGCTGGTATTGTATCAGCAGACGTTGGAAGATATGAAGCGGGAAGTGCGGCAGGAAGTGAAATATATTGAGAAGGCGTTGGAGATTTCAGAGAAGGATTACCTTTCTGATTTAGACGAATTTATTGGTGGAAATCGTCTGATGCTGATAGAGAAAAACGGAACGGTAGTTTATGATTCCAGCACAGAAAAAGTAGAAAACGTGCCAAACCACGGAAGCCGCGAGGAAGTTCTGGAAGCATTGGAACACGGTGAAGGCGAGGCGCTTAGAAGGTCAGACACATTTAAAAAACAAACATATTATTATGCCAAATACCTCAGCAACGGAAAAGTTCTGAGAATTTCTAAAACGACAGATACTGTATTTAGTACGATGGCAGATCTGCTTCCGAGTCTCGGGATTATGGCTGTTGTCATGATCACGATAGCATTGATTATGGCAAAATGGCAGACAAATCGTCTGATTAAGCCGATTAATGAGATTGATCTGGAACATCCGACAAGTCATATTGCTTATGAGGAGTTACTGCCGCTTCTTCAAAGTATTGAAAACCAAAATCAGGAAAAAGCGAAAGTAGAGCAGATGAGGAAAGAGTTCTCGGCAAATGTATCTCATGAGCTAAAGACACCGCTTACATCGATTTCCGGCTATGCGGAATTGATGATGAATGGTCTTGTGCGTCCGGAAGATATACAGACGTTTGCGGGAATTATTTACAACGAAGGCAATCGGATGCTGACGCTTGTGGATGATATTATCCGTCTTTCGCGTCTGGATGAAGAGAGTATTGAACTGGAAAAAGAAAAAGTGGATTTCTTTGATATGGCAATGCAGATCTGTCAGAGGTTATCGCTGAAAGCTAAGAAACAGGATGTACATATGGAAGTGACAGGAGAACATGTAACGTATGTGGGAATCCGTCAGATTCTTGAAGAGATGATCTATAATATAGCGGATAATGCTATTAAATACAATCAGCCGGGAGGATATGTGAAAATCTGGACCGGAGCAGTTATGGGAGTGCCGAAAGTGATTATTGAAGACAATGGAATTGGAATTCCGGAAGAATCACTGGAGCGTATTTTTGAGCGGTTTTACCGGGTAGATAAAAGCCATTCAAAAGAGACCGGGGGTACCGGACTCGGACTTTCCATTGTGAAGCATGGAGCAATTCTCCATAATGCAAGAGTGAATGTAGAAAGTACGCTCGGAAAAGGAACGAAGATGGAATTGATTTTTGAACCAAAACGGAGACAGAAGGAGAGCCGGGAATAAATTCCCGGCTCATTTCATGTTCTAATGTATAAGATTATTTGTTTACTTTTGCTTTATGATTTTTGAAAACCATAGCGCCAACTAAACCGGCAATAGATCCGCCGATTGCACCTAAAACAAGTGCGGCAACAACCTTCAGCGGTGGGTTGAATGCGAATGGAGCAAGCAGTCCAGGAATTGGAGATGCTGTTCCAGGCGCGTTGTTGATAATTCCAAGTGCGGCAGCGGCGATACCGGCAAGACCTCCTCCGAAGAAGTTAGAACCATAAATCGGGATCGGATTGGCAGTGATGATAGGTGCCTGTGTCAGAGGTTCTAACATAACAGCCATAACGTTGCTCTTGTCACCAAGTTTTAATTTGTGGAAAATAAGTCCATTTGTAAAGGAACCACCGAAGCAAGCGATTGCTGCGATACCCATTGCAAGACCTTTCAGTCCGAGCATAGCAGTCAATGCCATAGAGCTAAGCGGAGATGTACAGATCATCTTCATAATTCCACCGAGTAAGAATCCCATTACAAGAGGAGACTGTTCAGCTGCAGCAGTAATTGTTCCACCGATTTTAACAAGTGTAGCGTTAACAACCGGGTTAACAGCGAATGCTACGAAATGTGCAAGTGGTGCTACAACAAGTGCCCCTACGATTACGTTCAGACCTTCCGGCAGTTTCTTCTCAAGAAGCGGAGAAATAAGTCCTACTACATATCCGGCAACGAAGCCTGGAAGAATGCCGTATGATCCGATTGCAACACCGGCAGAAATCGCAAGAACCGGATTAGCGCCCATACTGAGCGGTACAGCGATTGCTGCAGCAACGCCGCCAAGACTTCCGGAAGTTGTACCAACTGTCTTAAAGAATTCCAGATTCAAAAGATCGCCCGTAATATAGCTGTGAATCGCTTCTACGAGGAATGTTGCGATAGCGGCGTTAGCCATACCGCTCATAGCCTGTGAGCCTTTTGGTGCTTTCATACTGAATAAGGAGAAAGCAGCCAGAGTTAACAGGAGTAAACCTACTCCACTAAGAATAGTCATCATAATTTGTTACCCTTCCCTTCAAATTCTATTTCCAAATCTCTTTGATGACGTTACTATAATAATCAGGTTTCAAAAAACTACAAATGGTGTCAAAGAAAATTGAAAAAAGTGAAGAAAATGGACAAGTTTGTGCAAAATGCACAAAAATTAGTTCTGGCTATACAGCATTAATGCATTTAAAAAGTTCTTGATTTTTACGTTCCCATGCTTGTCGGATTTGCCGCGTATAAAATCCATTTCTTTTCGAACCTGTTCAAAGTTATAAAGCGTTGTGGAATACTCCATAAAAATATCATTAGAATAGTCTTCCAGCCCAAGATGAGCAAGGTTGACCATGCCGGCATTTGCAGCACGCCGGATACGCTGCTCTACGGATTTTGGATTGTCGCTGAACTGACCGCAAAGTTCATTTAAAGTAGAGTCATCTACTGTTTGTCCGTGTTCTACAAGAAAGTCTATAAGAGCGATAATATCTTTGCTTCCGATCTCTCCTATGATGCCAAGTTTTTGAAGAACATTTTTTAACTTCGTGATATATTTCTTTTCTGTTTGTTTTACAGTGGCGGCAGTATGATTGGAGAGTTGTTTCAGGTCGTGGCTGAGAAGAGACTGCATCTTTTCCAATGTCTGGCGCATTGTAACAGTCTGGCAGACTGTTCGGATGACGCTTTCCACTTCGACACTGTTGATTGGTTTATGGATATAAAATTCAATGCCGCTTTCATAAGCATCAGAAATCATATCTTTGGAAGAAACCTGGGAGAGCATGATAAAAGCAATATCGGGATTTGTCTGCTTTAGCTTGCTCACAAAGCTGATTCCGTCCATTTCCGGCATTAAGAGATCGACAATTACAATATCCGGATGGGCAAATGAAATATCTTCAAGAGCCTCGACGGGATCTCCGCAGGAACCGCAGACATTTCCGAGTTTTCGATCTCGGATGATTAATTTTAAAATATTTCTAATATTGGAATCATCATCTACTAAATAAAAATTCATGAATTAGCCTCCAGTTCATTCTTTGGAATTTGAATTGTGAAAGTGGTATTACCGGGGCTGGATGCAACACAGATGGATCCGTGAAGCTGACTTGTAATCAGATCTTGCACCAGATTCAGTCCGAGTCCGCGGCTGATCTCGCCGGTGGAATAGTTGATCTTTGTAGAAAATCCCGGATGGAAGATTTCCGGAAGATCTTCTTTGGCAATACCTGGCCCGTTGTCACATATTTCTATCAAATAATTGCCGTCCTGTTCGTGAATCTTTAGCTGGATTACTACGTTAGAATCTTCTTCTGCAGCTTCGAGTGCATTTGTAAAAAGATTACGAAAAATGGACATAAAGAAATAGTGCTTGTCTGTATAGAGTTTTGGCGGGAAGTCGGTTAAAAGCTCAAAGCTGCGGTGCTCAAGGAGCGGACTTCCGTGAAAAGAAGATTCTACAATATGAAGAATCTCTCGCATATACATACCTTCATCCTGCACATTCATATCCAGGGCATCGGAAATGCCCCGCAGGATTAAGTTGTATTCTTTTTTTATTTCATGTATGTCTTTTGCAACGCTAAGCGCAGTCTTCGTTAGTTCTTCATCTGCTTCCACCCGTTTCAGTTCGTGAAAAAGCCGGTAAGATGTATTCATTGTATTTTCGATGAGTTCCGTGTTCTTTTTCATCCAGATGACTTCTCCATTCAGTTTGGAAATGAGGAGCATAAGCTTCTGATAACGCTCGGCATGTTCCTGCTTTAAGAGAACAAGATGATATCTCTGCAGCAGTGAGAGGAAAAGCCAGATGATGCAGGAGCGGATCACGGCGATTAGAAGAATACTTGCCTGGGTAGAAATGTGGAATGCGGAAACATTAGAACGCAAAAGCAATTCTACAAAGTTAGCGGCGTAATCCATC
Organism: Coprococcus sp. AF21-14LB; assembly: GCF_003458885.1. Classification (NCBI taxonomy): domain Bacteria; kingdom Bacillati; phylum Bacillota; class Clostridia; order Lachnospirales; family Lachnospiraceae; genus Coprococcus; species Coprococcus sp. AF21-14LB. Next base: position 17,493 of record NZ_QRVX01000017.1, read on the forward strand.
AATATAAAATAGAAAAAATCGGAAAACCGTTTGAAAAAGGTACGTCTGCGCCGGGCAAACAATGTAAGAAGCAGACCGTATGTGATGTAGAAAAACATTTCCGGAAAGCAACTGACCAATGCGCCGTCAAAGGTGTTCTGTTCTATTAGATATTGAAGAACTCTTGATAAAAATACAGCTCCGCCGGAGAAAAAGGTAATTGCCGGAAGAGAAATATCATCGAAGAGAAATAAAAACACAGGAATACATATAATTCCAACGGAAATACGAAAACTGGCATCAAACAGACTAATCTGAAACTGAGCTGCGATGGCAATGAGAAGACTGAGCAAAAAAGATGTTTTCCATGTTGCGTTTGAAAAGGAATGATGCTGTATCATAAAATCCCCCTGTATGCTATAATATCTTTATTTCTTTATTCTAACACAGGGGAAAGATCTTTGAAAGAAAAGAATCGGAAAAACCTAATGTATTGTCGAGAAGGACAAAAAAATTGTGTTAAAATAAGAATAGAATGCAGTTAAGAGAGAACAAGTCAGGAGGAAACAGCAGATGAAGATTATTTTTATTAGACATGGTGAGCCGGACTATTCGATTGATTCACTGACGGAAAAAGGCTGGCGTGAGGCATATGCATTGGCAGAGCGGATTCAGAAGTGGAAAGTGAAGGAGTTTTATGTTTCACCGCTTGGCAGAGCCAGGATACGGCAAAGGCAGGAATGAGTAAGCTAGACCGGCAGGCAGTAACGCTGGACTGGCTTGAAGAATTTCGTGCCAGAGTAGATGAGCCTATCAGCGGCAGAAGAAAAGTACCATGGGATTTCTTCCCGGAACATTGGACAAAAGACGACCGTTATTATGAGAGGGATCATTGGACAGAAGGAGATATTATGACGGCGGAGGTAAAGGATGTATATGAAGAAACATGTCAGGGGCTGGATGCACTCTTGGAGTCTTATGGATATGTAAGAGAGGGAAGATATTATCGGGCAGAAAGACATAATGACGATACGATTGTACTCTTCTGTCATATGGGAATTATCGCGGCTATGATGTGCCATCTGACGGGAATCCCAATGCCGCTTCTGATGCATGGATTTTTCCTGGCGCCGACGTCTGTCAGTATTGTTCAGACAGAGGAGAGAAAAGATGATGTTGCATATTTTCGCTGTCAGGTGTTTGGAGATACTCAGCATCTTCATGATGCGAACGAACCGATTTCGTCCTCAGGATATTATGCAGAAGCATTTCAGGGGTAAGAGATGGCGGAAGTAAGTTGTTTGTGATACAATAGCTGCAGAATAAATTTGCAGATATGGAATGGTCTATAAACTAGGAGGTATTCGTATGACGATATTAACGACAATAAAAGAAACGGTAAACACACTCTTCAAGAGAGAATGGACAGTAACAGAAAAAGTACTTGTGGCAGCCAATTGTCTGCTGCTTGGTACGATGATCGGAATGCTGTTAGCGCCGCGAAAAGGCAATTTTGCGCTTGGTTCCTATAACAAAAATTATTCTTGTCCGGATATTGACGAAGAAGGCTGGATTGATGAGGAAGACTAAAAAAGTTTTAAAAGAAGCGCAGAAGGAGGAAAGAAAGATGACATATATCGCAGATGAGAAGCGTTATGAGAAAATGCAGTATCGCCACAGTGGAAAAAGTGGGTTAAAACTTCCGGAAGTATCCCTTGGGTTATGGCATAACTTCGGAACGAATGATGATTTTGAAAATATGACAGAAATGTGCAAGGCAGCATTTGATGCAGGAATTACACATTTTGATCTGGCAAATAATTACGGACCGGTTCCGGGAAGTGCGGAAGAAAATTTTGGACGGATAATTAATGGAGATTTGAAACCATATCGGGATGAACTTATTATCAGTACGAAAGCAGGATATGAAATGTGGCCGGGACCATACGGAGACGGCGGCAGCCGGAAATATCTGCTGTCAAGTCTGGATCAGAGTCTGAAGCGGATGAAGCTTGAGTATGTGGATATTTTTTATCATCACCGGATGGATAAAGAAACACCTCTTGAGGAAAGCATGGAAGCTCTCGATACTGCTGTGAAGAGCGGAAAAGCGCTTTATGCGGGAATTTCCAACTATGATGCAAAAACAACAAAAAAAGCAATGAAGATATTGAAGAAGCTGAACTGTCCATTTGTGATCAATCAGGTAAGATATTCTATATTTGATCGTTGGATTGAGGAGGATGGTCTGAAAACATTTGCAGAAGAGAATGGATGCGGTCTGATCGCATTTAGTCCGTTGGCACAGGGGCTTCTGACGGACAAATATCTGCACGGAATCCCGGAGGACAGCAGAATACGCCGCGATGGAAGGTTTTTGAAAGAAAGTGCGCTTACAGAAGAACGGCTGGAAATGATTCGGGAACTGAATGAGCTGGCGGAAAATCGAGAACAGACGCTGGCGCAGATGTCGTTGTCATGGATTCTAAAAGACCGGGCGTTGACAAGTGTTTTGATTGGCGCATCAAAGCCGGAGCAGATTCTGGAGAATGTAAAAATTGTTGGAAAAACAGACTTTACTCAGGAAGAGTTAAAGAGAATTGACTTAATCTGTAAAGGAAAGAAACTGCACAACAGAAAAGAGAAAGAATAATGGACTAGAAGAAAGGGAGAGCAGGAAAATGAAATTTACAAAGATGCAAGGACTGGGAAATGATTATGTCTATGTGAATTGTTTCAAAGAAACGGTTCCGAATCCACCGGAGATAGCCCGTTTTGTCAGCGACCGTCATTTTGGAATTGGATCAGATGGGTTAATTATGATTAATCCGTCTGAGAAGGCTGATTTTGAAATGGAAATGTATAATGCAGATGGAAGCCGGGGAGAGATGTGCGGTAATGGAATCCGCTGCGTTGGGAAATTTGTCTATGATTATGGCCTGACAGATCAGACCGAAATTGCTGTTGAGACACTGGCAGGAATCAAATATTTGCATCTGACTGTGGAAGATGGAAAAGCAGTTGAGATTCGGGTAGATATGGGGAGTCCGGTGCTGGATGCAGATGAGGTCCCGGTTGTATCCAGGAATGAACAGGTGGTGGATGAGCCAATTGTTGTAGATGGAAGAGAATACCGAATGACAGCAGTTTCCATGGGAAATCCGCACACTGTCGTATTTGTAGAAGATGTGAAAGGCTTGAATCTTGAAAAGATCGGACCGAAATTTGAACAGCATGAGCGTTTCCCGCAGCGTGTAAATACAGAATTTGCGCGGGTGCTGGATCGCAGAACAGTAGAAATGCGCGTTTGGGAAAGAGGATCCGGCGAGACGCTGGCTTGTGGAACAGGAGCCTGTGCAGTTGCCGTAGCGTGTATTTTGAATGAATTGACAGAGGATGAGGTAACTGTGAAACTTCTTGGAGGCGATCTTAAAATCCAGTGGGATCGAGAAAAAAATAAGGTATATATGACCGGTCCGGCAGAGATTGTATTTGAGGGAGAAATCTCTATTTAATTAAAGGGTTGTGCAGGCGGAGAAGTCTGTAGTATATCCGATACGAAAAGCCGCTCTTGCAGATGATATATGTCTCTAAAGCAGAGAAGGAATATCATGAACTGCAGGAGCGGTTTTTTGTACATAGGATTTTGAAGGAATTTCTTATATAACAAAAAAACGCCCAAAGGACGTTTTTAGAAGCTACGGATAGAGGACTCGAACCTCTACTAACAGAGTCAGAGTCTGCTGTGCTGCCATTACACCAATCCGCATTAGTAGATAATTAATGATAAGTTTTCAAGAAAAAAGGACGTATAACGTCCCGCCCCTGCCAAGGAGTCGAAGTGACAGGATTTGAACCTGCGACCTCTGCGTCCCGAACGCAGCGCTCTACCAAACTGAGCCACACTTCGAAAAAACTACGGATAGAGGACTCGAACCTCTACTAACAGAGTCAGAGTCTGCTGTGCTGCCATTACACCAATCCGCATTAGTAGTTGTTTCGCTTGTCTTTCGCAACGAACAAATTTATTATATCAAACTTTCGTGAAAAATCAATCTTTTTTTTTGAAAAAATGATGAATTGTGAAAAGTGCATAATATATATGAGAAGAAATGAAGATATAAAGGCAATAGATACAAAAAAACAGCTGCCTTTTCTTGAAATCAAAAAGAAGCAGCTGCAGTGGATAATAGAACATTAGTCAGTAAGAGCATATTCCAGAATGTAATCATCAGTAGAAAAACCGCCTCCAATGTCGGTCAGTTGTTCCTTGACAACAGTAAATCCAAGATGTTTGAAGACTTCAAGCGCTTTGCTATTCTTCTTACTGCATGTAAGCCGGATACAGTTCAGACTGCGTTTACGGCAGATACCGAGCAGGAACTGAAAAACATTTGTGGCAATATGATTGCCCTGACATTCTTCATGGATGTAAAGTCCGCTTAGGAAGAGGGTACGGTCTTCTTCTTTTATGCCAACATATCCTGCCATTAAGTATTCGTAGATTAAGACAAAATATTCATAGCCTTTCATGATCTGACTGTTGATCGCATCGACAGACTGAAATTTCTCAAGCATGTAATCTACTTGTGGCTGACCGAGGACCGGAGTGAGGTATTCGTGCCAGATATCATCTGCTAATGCTTCAATATTGTAGAGAAGTTCTGCTGTGTCAGCAGGAACAATGCGTAAATCTTCCATAAATTAAGTCTCCTTTGAAAATATGTTTATAAAAATATAACTTTTTAATCAGTCACATTAATGCTATTATTATAGTAGAAAACACTGCAGGAAACAATAGACTTGCAGGATATCTTTAAAGAAAGATCAGGGATAATTATGAAAGAATATGTAAAACTGACGGATGTCAGGAAAGTATATCGTATGGGAGAAGTTGAGATTGCAGCGGCAGACGGAATTGATTTCACGATTGAAAAAGGAGAATTTGCTGTTGTGGTAGGACCAAGCGGTGCGGGAAAGACGACAGTGCTGAATATTCTTGGAGGAATGGATACAGCTACAAGTGGTGAAGTGCTTGTGGATGGTGTTGATATCGCAAAATTTAATCACAGACAATTAACTGCCTACCGGAGAGATGATATTGGTTTTGTATTCCAGTTTTACAATCTGATACCGAACTTGACAGCGCTGGAAAATGTGGAGCTGGCGCTTCAAATCTGTAAAGATCCTCTGGATGCATCAGAGGTATTGACGGAAGTCGGACTTGGAGAACGACTGAAGAACTTTCCGGCACAGCTGTCGGGAGGAGAACAGCAGAGAGTTTCCATTGCCAGAGCTTTGGCGAAGAATCCGAAGCTTCTTCTTTGCGATGAGCCGACAGGAGCGCTTGATTACAACACAGGAAAAGCTATTTTGAAACTTTTGCAGGATACATGCAGGAAAAAGGGAATGACAGTTATCCTGATTACACATAATCTTGCCATTGCACCGATGGCAGACCGGGTAATTAAAATCAAGAATGGTAAGGTATCAGAGATGAATGTGAATCCGAATCCGGTTCCGGTGGAAACAATCGAGTGGTAAATATACGATAAGCGAATAAGAGATAGAATGGCGGGAGATACCAATGAAGAAAAGAGCAATGAAAAAAGATTTCTGGATGGAAATTAAAAAAAGCCGGGGACGTTTTTTATCTATCTTTCTGATTGTGGCTCTGGGTGTATCATTTTTTTCTGGAATCCGTGCGGCAGAGCCGGATATGCGGCTGTCCGGGGATGCGTATTTTGACGAACAGAACTTGATGGATTTGAAAGTGCTTGGCACACTTGGCATTACAGAAGAGGACTTAGAAGAAATAGAAGCGCTTTCCACTGTGGAAAGGTAGAAGGCGGTTACAGCATCGACGTACTCTGCAATGTGGGAGAGCGGCAGAAAGTACTCCATGTGATGTCAATGCTTCCGACAATGAACAGCATTGTTGTGGAAGAAGGACGTCTGCCAAAGACGAAAGAAGAATGTCTGGTAGATGTGGATTTTCTTACTGCAAATGGATACAAAATCGGAGATCAAATCCATTTAGAGTCCGGGCGTGTGGAAGAAGATCTGTCAGAATCTTTGAAGGCAGATACATATACGATTGTCGGTTCCGGAAGCAGTCCATGTTATATTTCCTTTGGAAGGGGAAGCACACAGATCGGCACCGGAGAGATCAGCGGCTTTCTTGCAGTGATGCCGGAGGCCTTTGCTATGGATGTTTATACAGAGGCATATGCAGCTGTAAAAGGGGCGGAAGAAGAAACTGCATTTACAGATGGCTATGAAAAGAAGGTAGACTGTGCAGAGAAAGACATTGAGAAGATTCAGGAGCTGCGATGTGAAGCGCGGTATGAGGAAGTGACCGGCGAGGCAAAGGAGAAGCTGGCAGAGGCGAAAGAAGAGCTGGCAGACGGAAAGGCTGAGACGGCAGGAGAGCGTTGCGAAAGCGGCGCAGAAGATTGCGGACGGAGAGAAAGAGCTTCAGGATGGAAGCCGGCAGTTGGCAGATGGACAGAAGGCTTTAAAGGCGGCAAGAGAACTTCTGATTACGAAGCAGAAAGAACTGGATAAAGGGCGGGAAACCTATGAGACCGGACTGGCGCAGTATGAGGCCGGACGCAGGGAATATGAGGCGAAGAAAGCTGAATTTTATGAACAACTGCCGGGACTTGAGCAGGAGATTGCAGCAGGGGAGGCAGAACTTGAGGCGAAACTTGCCGAAGCAAGAGCGCAGCTGGATGAACAGTGGGCAAACTATGAGAAGCTTGATAACGTGATCAAAGATACGAAAGCAGCGCTTGAGGAACTTCAGAAAAAGTTGGAGGAGGCAAAGGAAGAAGAGGCGGCAGCATGGCTTCTGGAACAGATGAAGAAACTGCTTCCGCAGATGAAAGAAAGCCTTGCAAAACTGCAGGAACAGATTGTTATAAAACAACAGGAACTTCAGCAGATAGAAAGAGAGTTGGAAGACATTTCCCAGGCAAAGAGCAGCATTTCCGATGAAATAGCCGGATTGGAGAAGAAACTTGCAGCGCTGCATGAGGAACGAAATGCGCTAGAGCAGGCGGGAGAAATGATTCCGGAAGAATTGCTTTCAGAAATTGCTTCACAGGAGACAGCACTGGCTCAGAAGCAGTCAGAACTTCAAATGTGGGAAGCAAAATTTGTCGAAGCGAAAGCAAGAGAAGAAGCAGCCCGGAAAGAGCTGGACAGCCTGGAAACGTCTGCTGCATTTCTAAAAGAACAAATAGACCTTGTGACGAATGCAAAGCCGGAAGATCTTGAAGAAATTGGTAAGGTAATTGCCGGACTTCAGGAAGAAATCAAAAAACTGCAGGAACTTCTGGAAGAAAAGGGAGATCTAAGTGCATTTCGGGAACAGTTAGAAGCAGGAGAGGCAGAACTTGCTGCCCAGGCAGAAGCCGGGAGAGCACAGCTGGCCAGTGCAAGACAGCAGCTGGAAGAGGGGAAAGCCGCTATTATTGCAGCGGGAAATAAACTGGATACTTCTAAGAAAGAGCTAGATACAGCTTACCGGACGATTGTAAGCGGTCAACGGCAGATCAATGCCGGCTGGAAAGCGCTTCGGGAGAACGAACAGACATTAAAAGATGCGAAGGCAAGTCTGACGGCGGGAGAAGAAGAGCTGGCGATTGGTAAGAGTGAGTATGAAGACGGAAAGCAAAAGGCCGAAGAAAAGTTCCGGGAAGCTGAAGAGGAGATTGCGAAGGCTGAGAATGAGATTGAAGAAATCGCTGAACCGGAATGGTATCTTATGACAAGAGACTCTTTGACGGAGTACGGCGGTTATGGAGATAATGCGGAACGTATGAGAGCGATCGGAAAGGTATTCCCGGTGTTGTTCTTCCTTGTGGCGGCGCTGATCAGTCTGACGACAATGACAAGAATGGTAGAAGAGCAGAGAACACAGATCGGTACATTAAAAGCGCTCGGCTACAGCAAGTTGGAGATTGCAGGTAAATACTTGAATTATGCGCTTCTGGCATCGGTTGGAGGTAGCATTGTGGGAGTGCTCTTTGGTGAGAAAGTCTTTCCATTTATCATTGTATATGCATATAAGATTATGTATAAACACATTCCGCATATCGTAATTCCGTATCATCTTTCTTACGGGGTTATGGCAACACTGGCAGCAGTGGCATGTACATTTTTAGCAACATTGATTTCCTGTTATCGGGAACTGGCATCAACGCCGGCTGTACTGATGCGTCCGCCGGCACCGAAAGAGGGAAAACGTATTCTCTTAGAGCGGATTACATTTTTATGGAAGCATTTCAGCTTTATCTGGAAATCAACTTTCCGAAATCTCATCCGCTATAAGAAACGGTTTTTTATGACGATTTTTGGAATCGGGGGCTGTATGGCGCTGATGCTTGTGGGATTTGGACTGAAAGATTCTATTTATTGTATACTGGATCTGCAATATCAGGAAGTGCAGGAATATGACGGAGCAGTATATTTGAAGGAGAATGCTTCTCCAAGCGGGAAAGAGGCGCTTGTGGATTATCTGGATCATAATGACGAGATCGGACAGACAGCAGAGCTTTATATGAAAATGATTACCGTAGAACATGGGAAGGAAACACAGGAACCATATCTTACTGTTGTAAAGAATAAAGAAGAGTTTGAAAAACTGGTGCATTTCCGGGATCGACTGACAGGGGAAACTTATGAGATTCAGGATGATGGTGTGATGCTAAGTGAGAAACTGGCATCGATGCTGGAAGTAAAGCGCGGTGATACCATTACGATTGTAAATGAAGAGCGTGGAAACCGGGAAGTTAAAGTCACAGATATTTGTGAAAACTATCTGGGACATTACATTTACATGAGCGGTGCGTACTACAAGGAGCTGTACGGAGAAGAGGCAGTGTACAATTGTTTCTATTTTGACCAGAAAGAATATAACGAGGTGGAGCTTCAGAAGATTGGAGAAGATGTACTTGCTTATCCGGATGTGCTGAATATCAGCTATGCAGATACAATGCGTGCACAGATGGACGATATGCTTCGGAGTCTGAATCTTGTTATTGTAGTATTGATCATTTCCGCAGGTGCGCTGGCATTTATCGTGCTGTACAATCTGAATAATATCAACATTACTGAACGGCAAAGAGAACTGGCTACCTTGAAGGTACTTGGATTTTATGACAAAGAAGTAGGCGCCTATGTCTACAGAGAAAATATACTTTTAACAATCATCGGAGCTTTTGTTGGATGTGGACTTGGATGGCTTCTTCACAGATATGTGATTGTCACTGTGGAAGTAGAAGAAGTAATGTTTGGCCGTCAGATTGATTTTTCGAGTTTTGTGTATAGCTTTTTGTTTACTGTGGGATTTTCGCTTATTGTCAATTTTGTGATGTATTTTAAACTAAAGAAGATTGACATGGTAGAATCTTTAAAGAGCGTGGAATAAAGTTTATAGAATTTTTATAAAGTTTAAAATATTATTAGCACTCTTTTGAAAAGAGTGCTAATTTTCTGTTGACATTTAATTTTGAACGTATTAGACTAGGATTTAGGCAAAAAGATGCCTTGAATTTGTAAAAATATAGTTTGATATAAAGAAAAGGAGTGTTAACATGGCAGCAAAGCATGGTAATCTTTCAATTCACAGCGAAAATATTTTCCCAATCATTAAGAAATGGATGTATTCCGATCACGACATTTTCATCCGTGAACTTGTTTCAAATGGATGCGATGCCATTACAAAGTTAAAGAAGCTTGAGATTATGGGAGAATACAGTTTCCCGGAAGATTATAAAGCAAATATTCAGGTAATTGTAAATCCGGAAGAAAAGACATTAAAATTTATTGATAACGGTATCGGTATGACTGCAGATGAGGTGGAGGAATATATTACTCAGATCGCTTTCTCCGGCGCAACACAGTTCCTTGAAAAATACAAGGATAAGACAAATGAAGATCAGATTATTGGTCACTTTGGACTTGGATTCTATTCTGCATTTATGGTTGCAGATGAAGTGCATATTGATACATTGTCTTATAAAGAAGGCGCTGCACCGGTTCACTGGACATGTGATGGCGGAACCGAATATGATATGACAGATGGGGATAAGACAACTGTCGGAACAGAGATTACACTGTATCTGAATGAGAGCAGCGTAGAGTTTTCCAATGAATACCGCGTGCGGGAAGTTCTTGAGAAATACTGTTCTTTCATGCCGACAGAGATTTTCTTATCCAATGCAAATGCAGAACAGGAATATGAGACAATTCCGGAAGAAGAGTTAAAAGATGATGACGTTGTTGTAGAACATATCCATGAAGATGCTAAGATGGAAGAGCAGGAAAATGAGAATGGCGAGAAGGAAATGGTGGAAGTTTCCCCGGCTTGTGAAAAAGTAAAAATCAACAAGCGTCCGGTACCGCTCAACGATACAACACCGCTCTGGGCAAAACATCCGAATGAATGTACAAAAGAAGATTATATTGCATTTTACAGAAAAGTATTTCTGGACTATAAAGAGCCGCTGTTCTGGATTCACTTAAATATGGATTATCCGTTCAATCTGAAAGGAATTTTATATTTCCCGAAGATCAATATGGAGTATGAATCTATTGAAGGTACGATTAAACTGTATAACAACCAGGTATTTATTGCAGACAACATTAAAGAAGTGATTCCGGAGTTCTTAATGCTCTTAAAAGGTGTAATCGACTGCCCGGATCTGCCATTGAACGTATCAAGAAGTGCGCTTCAGAATGATGGATTTGTCAATAAGATTTCCGAATACATTTCCAAGAAAGTAGCAGACAAGCTTGTGGGAATGTGCAAGACAGATAAAGAGAATTATGAGAAATACTGGGATGATATCAGTCCATTTATTAAATTCGGTTGCTTAAAGGACGAAAAATTCTGTGATAAGATGAGCGATTACATTTTATTTAAGAATATCGATCACAAATATCTTACATTAAAAGAATGTGTAGAAGAAAATGGCGGCTCTCTTGAAGCAGCAAAGGATGCAAAAGAGGAAGTGAAGGAAGAGGATAAGACAATTATCTACTATGTGACAGATGAACAGCAGCAGAGTCAGTACATCAATATGTTCCGGGAAGAGAAACTGGATGCAGTACTTCTGACACATAATATTGATTCCGCATTCATTTCTCAGTTAGAGCAGAGAAATCAGACAATTAAATTCCAGAGAATTGATGCGGATCTGACGAATACATTTAAAGAAGAAATTGCAAAAGAAGATGAGGAAGCAATCCAGAAACAGGCTGAGGAGATCAAGTCTGTATTCCAGAAAGCATTAAATAATGATAAATTAAATGTGAAACTTGAAAAGTTGAAAAATGATGCAGTTGCTTCTATGGTTACAGTATCTGAAGAATCACGCCGTATGCAGGAAATGATGAAAATGTATAATATGTATGGTATGGATGCAAATATGTTTGCGCCGGAATTAACATTGACATTAAATGCGAACCATCCACTTGTAAAATATGTTCTGGAACATCAAGATGGAGAACACACAAATCTTTTCTGTGAGCAGCTCTACGATCTGGCGGTATTAAGTAATCAGCCGCTGTCACCGGAAGCAATGACAAAATTTGTTGCAAGAAGCAATGAGATTATGATGCTTCTCGCAAAATAATATAAAAAAATCATCCTCCGGGGAGTTCCTGTTATCAGGAAACCCGGGGGATGTTTTTGGTTAAAAAGAAAGTGCTTAGTTTGAATCGGAATGCTGTTTTTTCTGAAGCATTACAATCCCTATGGCAATCAGTACGCCGCCTGTTACAAATGCAGACAGAAGACCGGTTGTATGGTAAACGGTATCATACAGGAAGTCCGGGATGATATACCAGAATAAATCTATCAGTTCCTGTGCAAGAACACAGATTCCGGCAACGATTAAAGCGCCTGCAATCCACATACGGTATTTCTGAAACAGTTCTTTGTGGTTGTCGATCAGATAATCGAAGCGGAACAGCCATCTGTCTTCTTCCTGGGCAAATTGTTCTTCAGACATATTTTTCAGATTATGTGTGTGGAAGAAGCTGTAACACCAGATAACAGGAAGTGCAAGGATCATCCATTCCATGTGAAGAAGCACTCCAATGGCAATCACACCCCAAAATAAAGTCATAATACTAAGTCCCTGCTTCTCAAGTCCCATATTCATTGGTCCGGCTCCCGGGATAAGGGAGCAAATAAAATTAATAAATCCGTTTTTTTTGTTTTTTCATCTCTATATTCCTCCAGTTCTTTTCGTTTCTGAGATTAGTATAGCAGTGAAAGATTAGGAATTTCTGGTGTAATTTTAAAGAATTTCTTAATGTTTTTTTAGACGAGAGAAATCGCATTTAGAAAGAATTCTCAAAAACTTATAAAAACACAGTATAATATCCCAAACCCTTTAAATATACTTGCTAACATGGACGCAAAATGCTATAATCGTGATGTATTTTAGGCATCCCTCTCTTGACAAGTGCATATGACACTGTGCCTTTGTCAAGAGAGTGGAAGTAAAGGAAAAGAAGGAAGTGATTTTTGTGGTTCAGTCAAGAACACATACATGTAATGAATTAAGAAGTTCTGATATCGGGAAGAAAGTTGTTCTCGCAGGATGGTTTGAAAATATTCGTAAAGTCAGCAAAAATCTGGGATTTTTAGTGCTGAGAGATTTTTATGGAACAACACAGATTGTTGTTGAGACAGAAGAAATGATGCAGATTATTGACAGTGTCAATAAGGAAACAACATTGTCTGTGGAAGGTGTGGTAAGAGAGCGTTCCAGTAAGAATGCAAACCTTCCGACAGGAGATATTGAAGTTGTTCCGGAGAAGATCAGTATTCTTGGCAGATGTTCTTATAACGCACTGCCGTTTGAAATCAACCAGTCAAGAGAAGCTGATGAAAATGCAAGATTAAAATATCGTTATCTGGACTTGAGAAATCCATCTGTAAAAGAAAAAATTGTGATGAGAAGTAAGATTGTGGCAGAACTTCGTCAGAGAATGAGCGAGCTGGACTTCCTTGAGATTACAACTCCGATTCTGACATGTTCTTCTCCGGAGGGAGCACGCGATTACCTTGTTCCGGCAAGAAACCATCCGGGCAAATTCTACGCGCTTCCGCAGGCGCCGCAGCAGTTCAAACAGATTTTGATGGCGTCCGGATTTGACAGATATTTCCAGATTGCGCCTTGCTTCCGTGATGAAGATGCAAGAGCGGACCGTTCACCGGGAGAGTTCTACCAGTTGGATATGGAAATGGCATTTGCTTCTCAGGAAGATGTGTTCCAGGTAATCGAACAGGTGCTTCCGCCTGTATTTGAAAAATACGGTGTATATAAGAGTGCGTCTACACTGCCATTTACAAGAATTCCGTATCTGGAAGCAATGGATAAATATGGAACAGATAAACCGGATTTGAGAATTGATCTTGTTCTTCAGGATGCAACAGAGATAATGGCAGACTGTGGATTTGGACCATTTGAAAACCAGGTTGTGAAGGCAATTGTTGTAGACGGTTTCAGTGCATCAAGAAAAGTAATCGATAAGATCTGCGCAGAAGTGGAAGTACAGACAGCGAATAAAGCGTTCTGGTTTAAAGTAGATGAGAATGGAAATCTTGTTGGCGGCATTTCTAAATTCTTAGAGCCGAGAAAAGAAGAAGTGATTCAGACACTTGGATTAAAAGCAGGTGATTTTGTCGGACTGACAGCAGGAAAGAAACTGACAGCGCAGAAGACAGCAGGTGTTCTTCGTAAATTGCTTGGTGCAGCCAGTGAGAAACATATGAAGCAGGACTGCTATGAATTCTGTTGGATCGTTGATTTCCCGATGTATGAGATTGGTGAAGAATCCGGAGAGCTGGAATTCTGCCACAATCCATTCTCTATGCCGCAGGGCGGAATGGAAGCATTAAAGACACAGGAACCATTAGAGATTCTTGCATATCAGTATGACCTTGTATGTAACGGCGTAGAACTTTCTTCAGGAGCTGTCCGTAACCATGATCCTGAGATTATGATTAAGGCATTTGAACTTGTCGGACTTGGAGAAGATGATGTGAAAGCAAAGTTCCCGGCGATGTACAATGCATTCTGTTATGGAGCGCCGCCGCATGCAGGAATTGCACCTGGAGTTGACCGTATGATTATGCTGATCTGCGGCGAAGAGAGCATTCGAGAAGTTATTCCGTTCCCGATGAACAAAAATGCAATGGACATTATGATGGGTGCGCCGGCAGAGGTAGAGCAGAAGCAGCTTGATGATGTACATATCATGATTCATCTGCCACAGGAAGAAGAGCAATAGGTAAGGGTAAGGAAGATATCAGGGAGTGCACCGGTATCTTCCTTTTATTATAAAGGATGGAATATATGGGCAGGAAAAAAGACTGGAAAAAACGAAGAAAACGGATTCTGAGAAGAAAGCTTTTGCGTGCGGCAGTATTACTTGTCATGCTTTTCATGGTCATCGGTATGGTCGCGCTTGCCGTAGTCGGTGTGAAGAAGCTTGCGGGCCTGTTTGAAAAAGAAAAACCGGCTGCTTCTGATAAGGTTGAGCAGGTTGAAAAAGGGGATAAAACAAAAGAACCAGAGAAAAAAGAGCCTGAAGAGCAGGAAGACGAGACAACACCGCAGTTGGTAAGCAATACACCACAGAATCTGACAAGAGAGCAGAGTATTGCACAGATTACGAAGATGTCAGAAACATATTCGGATATGAAGGAAATATTGGAGCGTCAGGAAGAATATCCGGATGAATTGCTGTTGATGCTGGCAAATAACCCGGAGACACTGGAGTTTGTGAAAAACTATCCGGCGTTACAAGGAACTGTAAATAACGCAGATCAGCTGAAGAAAATCCGTGAAGGAAGTATTCCGCTTCTGATCCAGTGGGATGAGAGATGGGGATATGGTGCGTACGGTGACAGCAATATTGCAATCAGCGGCTGTGGACCTACCTGCTTGCCATGGTAGCGGCAGGACTTAGACAGGACACTTCTGTTACACCACTTGCAGTTGCTAACTATGCACAGGAGCAGGGATATTACAGTGAGGCCGGAACAAGCTGGGATTTGATGACAACGGGATGTGAGCAGTTTGGGATTCAGGGCGAGGAGCTGGCCCTTGGAGAGAGTTCTGTGAAAGAACAGTTAGAGAGCGGTCATCCGATTATCTGCAGCATGGGCCCGGGGACATTTACAATAGAGGGGCATTATATCGTTCTGAGTGGATGGAAAAATGGAATGATAGAGATCCATGATCCGAACAGTGTTTCCAGAAGTAAAAAGTTGTGGGCTTACGGAGAACTGGAACCTCAGATTAAAAATATGTGGGTATATTCAGTAAAATAAGTCGCGGCAGACTTTCGAAAATGCATTTGCCGGAAGAAATATGATTTTGCGGGGCGAATGTTCAGGAAGCCAAGCGCGTTTAAAAGGAGGAAAAATGATGAGTGAAGAAAAGCAGGCTACAGTAGAGAACGAAAGAAGAGAATTGCAGGAAAAATTATGCTGTGGACAGCTTACTAAAGTTACAAAAATAATGGCTGGAACCGCTTCCAATATTGTGGAACTGGTGTTTGGGAATCAGGTAAGAGGAAAGATTACATTTCTGGAAGAAACGATTTTTCGCTATGACGTAGATCCGACAGGAATATTTGCAAGTTATGCGGTACCGAGAGAAGAGGCGCATACAGCGAAGATCCAGCAGTGTCCGGATGAGTCTGAATGGTATACAAAACCGGAAGCGGTTATCGTGGAAGGAGCTCAGGAAGCGGTAATTCAGTGTGGCGCAACAGAAGTTGTATTTGAGAAAGCCACAGCCAAAATGAGTATTCGAAGAAATGGCACTGTTGTCATGGAAGAAGCAGAAGCGCTGACGCTAACTGACGTTGAGGCAGTTCAGAAGCTGGTAAAACATGAAAAAGAGCAATTCTATGGCGGCGGTACACAGAATGGCCGTTTTGTACATACAGGAAAGACAATCCAGATTGTCAATGAGAGTGCGTGGATGGACGGAGGTGTTGCATCTCCGAATCCGTTTTATTTTACAACTGCGGGTTACGGCGTTTTAAGAAATACATTTTCAGATGGATGTTATGACTTTGGAGAAACGAAAGAAGATATCGTAAGTACAGTTCATAAAGAAGCCAAACTGAGTGCATATTATTTTATTACGGATGCTGAGAATGAACGCCGCAAAGTACAGGATTTATTGCGTGGATATTATCGCGTTACAGGAAATCCGCTGCTGCTTCCGGAATATGGATTTTATGAAGGGCATTTGAACTGTTATAACCGTGACGGCTGGTCTGAGGAAGCCGGAGATAAGGCTTGGAATGTTAAGGGAATACAGCCTTTCGACAGTGAGGGGATCACAAAATATGAAAGCGGTATGGCAACCGGATATCGTTTATCAAAAGGGCAGCACTCGGAATCATTGAATGGGGAGCGTCCGACTGTTGCAACAGAGAATTATCCGGCAGATGTGGATGCGCCGTATGAGTATTCTGCGCGGGCTGTGCTGGATGATTATATAAAATATGACATGCCGCTGGGATATTTTCTGCCGAATGACGGATACGGCGGAGGATATGGACAAAATGGTTATTACGTTCAAGGCGGTGTCAACGAAGACGGTTCCAGTTCTGAAGAACGTATCGCAGCAGTCGATGCAAACGTAGCGAACCTTGCAAGATTTACAGAGTATGCCAACAGCAAAGGTGTGGCAGCAGGACTCTGGACCGAGAGCAATCTGGCGCCGGATTCCGATAGTCAGACATACTGGCATTTGCTTAGAGACTTTAAGAAAGAGGTTTCAATCGGAGGTGCCACAACATTAAAGACAGATGTTGCATGGGTAGGACCGGGATACTCTTTCCAGCTTAATGGTGTAAAAACAGCCTATGATATCATTACAACAAGAGAGCAGTTCCGACCAAACATCATCTCCCTCGATGGCTGGGCAGGTTCACAGCGGTTCAACAGTGTGTGGAGTGGAGATCAGACCGGAGGAAACTGGGAATATATCCGATTCCATATTCCGACTTATATTGGAAGTTCTCTAAGCGGCAATCCAAATATCGGAAGTGATATGGATGGTATTTTCGGTGGAAAAGCGCTGATCGCAGCCAGGGATTTCCAGTGGAAATCTTTCACACCGCAGATGCTTAATATGGATGGCTGGGGAAGTTATATGAAAGCGCCGTTTACTTTCGGAGATCCATATACAGGAATCAACCGGATGTATATGAAAATGAAAGCAGAGCTTATGCCATATATTTACACAAGTGCGGTATCCGCTTCTAATATTGAAACAGGAAATGACGATACAGGACTTCCAATGATCCGCGCGATGTTCTTAGAATATCCGAATGATGAATATGCGTACAGCAGAACGATGCAGTATCAGTTTATGTTTGGTTCTGACATTCTTGTTGCGCCGGTTTACAAAAATACGATGGCAGATGAGATGGGAAATGATGTGCGAAACCACATTTATCTGCCGGATAAAGAAGAGATCTGGATTGATTATCTCACCGGAGAAAAATATGCAGGCGGTCAGGTACTCAATAATTTTGATGCTCCCCTTTGGAAGCTTCCGGTATTTGTGAAAAACGGGGCAATTCTTCCGAAATATGAAGAAAATAATACACCGGACGAGATTGATAAGTCAAATCGGATTGTAGAGTTCTGGCCGGCAGGGGAAAGAAGCTATACTGTGTATGAGGATAACGGAACCTATATTCAGAATGATACGACAGAAGAGGAAACATACGGAACGATCGATCACATTTCTTATGGAGATCATGTTTCCACAACATATACTTCCAAAGTGGAAGGAACAACAGCGATTCTGACAGCGGAGACTTCCAGCGGAAATTATGAAGGATATGAGAAACTTCGCAGCACTACCTTTGTAGTACATTTAACCGAAAAGCCGGAGAGCATTACGGCAGTCAACGGAACTTGCGAACTGAAAATGAAAGAAATGAAGTGTCTGGCAGAGTTTGAAGCGTGTGAAGCAAAGGCTGGAGAAGCTGTATGGTTCTACGAAGCAGAGCCTGTGCTCCGTACATATGCGTCAGAAGAAGAAAAAATATTGAAAGGTCTTGTGGCAAAGGTAAAATGCGCTCCGAAACTGCATGTAAAACTGGCAAAGGCAGATACTCAGACAGAGGTGCAGACGGTAGAAATCAAAGGATTTGTCAGTGAATTTAACCGTATGGCAGAAAAAGAACATGATGGACTGCAGGCGCCGATACTAAGTGCACCGGAGGAAATGAAAACATCCGTATCCATTGGACTTACATGGACTGAAATTCCGGGAGCAGCTGCATATGAGATGCTTGTAGACGGACGTTTGTATACAATGGGGAATGCGCTGTCTTATGTGCATGATGATTTGGAATACCATTCCGAACATACATATCAGATACGCTCAAGAAATGCAGAAGGTTACTCTGCATGGAGTGAAGTGTTTGTGACAAGTTCACTGTCAGATCCGTGGAGAAATGAAATCGGTGCGCTTGGAACAGTGACATGGACTGGCGGAGATGAAGCAGGTGCACTGAAATATGCTACAGACCATAGTTTCCGTGGATTATTCTTCGCAGTAGGCGATGTCGCCGGGGACCGCACTCCATTTATCTATGATTTCGGAGCGGCATATGAGCTTGACCGTTTCGAATACTATCCGCGCGATAACTATGGAAGCGGCTGTGTGCAGAAAATGAATGTATATTCCAGTCTCGACGGAAAACACTGGAAACTTGAGTGGGACGGCGCTTCTCAGGATGACTGGACATATAATGCCGATCTGGAAGTAGAAGAAAATGCGAAAGTCGTTCCTCTTAGCGGCGTCAGTGCACGTTATCTGAAGCTTGAAGTTGTGAAATCGATCCGTAACTACTTCGCATCCCATGAACTTCCGGTATTTAAGAAAGACGGAAGCAAACCGTTTGCCGTTGGAAGTACCAATAAGAATGAAATCGTTTCCGAAGGCGATTATACAAATATGAAGAATTATCTGGGAACTTGTGTGAAAGATGGTTCCAATTTTGTTGATCAGATCCAGAAACGAAGCGGAGATGTGAACATGAACGGCATCTATGATGTATATGACTATGCATTTACGATGTTTAAACTGGACGGTGGTACGAAACAGACCGGAAAGGCTTCCGGAGAGGCGCATCTTGCAGCGGATCGGGAGGAAGTGAAAGCAGGAGAAACATTTAATATGATAGTTTCTGCTGAATGTGCTGAAAATATTAATGCCTTCGGTCAGGTAATCAATTACAATCCGTCCCATATGGAGTTTGTTTCTGCAGCAGGAAATGACAGCGTAGCAGAGATGGAGAATCTAACGATAGCCAAGACGTACAGTGACGGTACCGCTTATGTGAATCTGGCATTTGCGAACAGGGGCGATAAGCCGCTTTACAGTGGAAGCGGTGAGCTTGCGGTGATTACGATGAAAGCCCTTGCAGATATCCGTCCGGCAGAAGAACTTGTATGTGACAGTGTACAGCTGATCGGACCGGAATATGATATCGTCGGAGAAAATGAAGCGGCTGAGGAAACGAAAGAAGCAGAAGAAAAAAAGATTGACAAATAAAAAATGTCATGCTATATTTAAAGAGGGTTAGAAATGACTAACTTTTAAAAAGCAGCGGTGCGGCTGCTTTTTAAAACCCTATCAGTTAGCAAAGACTAACATTGTGATTCATTTTCTTTGAAAGGAGTTTTGGGAATGTTTGAAAAATATCTTATTACCTATTGTTCTCCGACACTTGCCTCGCTGAAAAGTGCAAATCTGTTTACTGTGAAGTATGTAAGTGAGTCCGAGCTCTGCCTGCAGTTAGATGTATGGAACGCCCATTTCAGAAGCAAAGGATTATGTTTGATGGTGCTTCGCAGACAGGAGCATACAGCGTTGATCTATATCTATCGACATTCCCTCCTTTCAAAAGAACTGAAAAAACCGGGAGTCGCTGCTTTTCTGGCCGGATATGGTTATGAAAGTACAGAATTTCCTTATGTACTTGAGCATTTGAAAGCACGTATTGAACAAAGTGGTTCTTTTCCGCATGAAATCGGAGTTTTTCTAGGCTATCCCCTTGCAGATGTGATTGGATTTATTGAAAATGCAGGGCAGAACAGTAAATGTAGCGGATGCTGGAAAGTATACTGCAATGAGTGCGAGGCGATTCGGACATTTGCCCGGTTTAAAAAGTGCAAAGAAGTTTATGAACGGCTGTGGCGGCAGGGGAGAAGCGTCATGAAACTGACGGTGGCAGCGTAAAAAAGATAAATGCATATGTATTTCGTTAATTTTCACATATTGTTAACAAATTAACTATTGCGTTAAAAAATTAACAGTGCTATAATAGCACTTGGAAATAAGAAAAGCGATCCGGAAGTGCCAATGACGGAGCGCGCGGATGTGTAATAAGGAGGAATACATATCATGATGAGATTTACATTACCAAGAGACTTATACTATGGAAAAGGAGCACTGGAGCAGTTAAAGAATTTGGATGGAAAAAAAGCAATGCTTGTTCTTGGCGGCGGTTCCATGAAGAAATTTGGTTTTGTTGATAAAGTTGTTGCATATTTAAAAGAAGCAGGAATTGAAACACAGTTATTTGAAAATGTAGAGCCGGATCCGTCTGTAGAGACAGTTATGAAAGGTGCGGCTGCCATGAGAGAATTCGAACCGGACTGGATCATTTCTATGGGAGGCGGTTCTCCGATTGATGCGGCAAAGGCAATGTGGGTATTCTATGAGTATCCGGAGACAACCTTTGAAGAAATCATTCAGCCATTTTCTTTCCCGACATTAAGAAAGAAAGCCAAATTCCTTGCAATTCCTTCTACATCAGGAACAGCAACAGAAGTAACAGCATTTTCTGTTATTACTGACTATGAAAAAGGAATTAAATATCCTCTGGCAGATTTTAATATCACACCGGATGTTGCAATTGTTGATCCGGAGCTTGCAGAAACAATGCCTCAGAAGCTGACAGCACATACAGGTATGGATGCGCTGACACATGCAATTGAAGCTTATGTATCTACACTGAATTCACCATTTACAGATCCGCTTGCATTAAAAGCAATTCATATGGTATTTGATTATCTTCCGGCATCTTACAATAAAGATATGGAAGCAAGAGAACAGATGCATTATGCACAGTGTCTTGCAGGAATGGCATTTTCTAATGCATTGCTCGGTATCGTTCATTCTATGGCTCATAAGACAGGAGCAGCATTCTCAACAGGACATATTCCGCATGGATGTGCGAATGCGATTTATCTGCCATATGTAATCAAATATAATGCAAAAGATGAGACAGCATTAAAACGCTATGCAGAGATTGCCCGCTCAGTAGGTTTGGAAGGAAATAGCGATGAAGAACTGATGCAGGCGCTCTGTGCAAAGATTGATGCATATAATGTGGAATTAAATATTCCTAAGACACTAAAAGAATTTGATATCAAGGAAGAAGAATTTAAAGAAAAAGTTGCAGAAATTGCAAAGAATGCAGTAGGTGATGCATGTACAGGATCTAATCCGAGAAGTATTACACCGGAACAGATGGAGAAGCTTCTTACATGCACATATTATGGAACAGAAGTAGATTTCTAAGATAACCTTATAGTTCATTTCATTCAATAAAGAAACGGCACGGAGGGAGTTAACCTTTCGTGCCGTTTCGATTTTTCTTAAAAAGGCTGTCCGGAATCTTTGGAAGCAGCAATCATCTTCAGAAAATCCGGAAGAATTTTATCACTGTAAGCCATAATAGAATAGCTGCCCTTATTTAGACACCAGTCATAGATGAGGGCGCGTTCATACATGACATAGAGTTTTTCCAGTTCTTCAAGAGAGCGGTCGCTCCTCAGTTCTCCTTTCTCCATTCCCTCAGAAATAATCTGAATGATGAGCTGGAAATAAAACCGGTCTTCATCGAGAAGATGCTGAGAAGCTTTCGTAATAAGCTGAGAGGAATAAAGACGGGCGAGAAGATCTACGTTGATGCTCTCGTCGATCATCTTAAACAGTTCGTGATTTAGATAGGAAAGTTTCTCGCAGCATGTCATATCCGGCAGCAGTTTTGCAGAGAGTTCTTCATATTTCTCGTCAAATAAATCTGAAAGGGAGCTAAGAAGTGCATCTTTACTTTCAAAATAATGATAGAAAGAACCTTTGGAGGTATCCGAAGCGGTAATAATCTCATCCACAGTTGTATCATCATAACCGTATTTATAGAACAGATTCCAGGCTGCCCGGATGATTTTCATTTTTGTTTTTTGTTTGCGTTTTTTTGGCATGTGGTACCTCCTTGTGAAAATAAAGTATATAGTACAAAATAAAAAATACACCAGCCAGAGGAATGCTCTGGCTGGAAAAAGGCATTTATACGCCGGCAATAAAGCCGTATTTTAATGGATCAGTCGGATCGATCACATAGGTTGCCTCGCCTGTGATATAAGCGCTTCCTGTAATCTGCGGGATTACGGCAACATGTCCGTCTACTTCTGTTACATCTTTGATAACACCTCTGAAACGCGATCCAATGAAACTTTCATAAACGAAAGGTTCTCCGACACCAATCTTACCATGACTGTACAGTGCGGCAAGTTTTGCGCTTGTACCGGTTCCGCATGGAGAACGATCTGCCTGGGCATCTCCAAAGATAACAACATTTCTCATAGAGCATCCAATTGTTGGAGTCGGTCCATAAAATTCTACCAGATCTACTGTTGTAATGTCAAGATAAGGATGCTTTACTGTAACAGTAGCATTGATTTCTTCCAGAAGCTTCATACCCAGTTTTGTCAGGAACGGTACATTGTGAGCTTCAATCTCTTCCTGAATCGAGGCTGTGTCACATCTACAAGAGCGAAGAAACTTCCGCCAAAAGAAATATCATAAGCAATCTTGCGGCCTTCAACAGTTGCGACAAGATTCTCTTTATATAAGAAAGCAGGTACATTGGTCAGTGTAACTTCTGTTGCGCGTCCATTCTCTACCTTGACTTTTGTCCGGATGATTCCGGCAGGCGCTTCCAGTACAACATTCGTGTAAGGCTCTGTAACAGGAACAAGACCTGTCTCTACAGCAACTGTTGCAGATCCGATTGTCCCATGACCGCACATATTCAGATATCCGCCAGTGTCCATAAAGATGACTCCAAGATCTGCTTCACGGTTTACCGGTTCTGTGAGAAGAGCTCCGAACATATCCCGGTGTCCTCGCGGTTCATTCATGAGCGCTTTGCGGTATTGATCATATTTTTTTTCAAGAATGTGTTTTTTCTCCATAATGCTGTCCGCCTTGATATCCGGGAAACCGGATGTTACGACACGGGTAAATTCACCGACAGTATGTGTGTCAATGGCATGAAAGGCAGCTTCAAAAGAGTCTAAATTTAATTTTGGATTTAGTCCCATAATGTACCTCCGATAAAATGTTTGACATAGTATTGACAAATGATTTATAATAGACTATAGTCTAAACTGTACTTCAGTTTATTCTTATTATGATAGATTATGATTGAAAAGTCAATGAATATTTATTAAAATATAAATTAGGGCTTGAAGCTTTTCCAAAAATGTGGTAAAGTAAACTACGCATGAAAAATAAGGGTGTAGATAGGTAACTGGTGTGCCTCCTGGTCTTCAAAACCAGTGTAGGGCGTTAGTAGCGTCCTGGGTGGGTTCGATTCCCACATATACCCGCCAGAAAGAATCGTATATTTTGTACGTAGTAATAGAATGGAAGGTAAAGCAAAAGTCAGTTTGCTTTGCCTTTTTTGTTTTTTAGGCAGTTCCAAATGTTCCGGACATCAGTAATGGAGTCTGGGAAGGAAAGATAAAAGCAGGAAAACATAAAAAAGGAGAAGAAGGAAATGGGCAATTTGCAGATGCTTCTCAGACAGCACATCGGCGCACCGTGTAAACCGGTTGTTGCAGTCGGAGATAAGGTGGCAAAAGGAACGCTGATCGCAGAACCTGCCGGACTGGGAGCAAATATTTTCGCCAGTGTGTATGGTACGGTTACAGAGATTACAGAGGAAGCGATCATCATTGAACCGGATGCAGAACAGAAGGAAGAATTTGTAAAGATTCCGGAAGGCAGTAAGCTTGATATGGTAAAGGCTGCCGGAATCGTCGGTATGGGCGGCGCAGGCTTCCCAACAGGAGTAAAACTCGGAACAGATCTGAATGGCGGATATATTCTGATCAATGCGGCAGAGTGTGAGCCGGGATTGAAACATAATATTGCACAGATTGAAGCTGAGACAGAGAAAGTACTTCGCGGTGTGAAATACTGTATGGAAATTTCCAATGCAGCGAAGGCAATTTTTGCGATTAAGAAGAAAAATGAAAAAGCAGTTGAGCTGCTCCGTGAGGCAGTAAAGAATGAAGAGCATATTTCAATTCATTTGCTTCCGGATATTTATCCGATGGGAGAAGAGCGCGCTGTTGTAAGAGAATGTCTTGGTATCGAACTTGCACCGGATCAGCTTCCGTCAGCTGCACAGTCAGTTGTTATTAATGTTGAGACAGTTGCAAGAGTAGCGGAGGCAATTGATGAGCGCAAACCTTGCTTTGAGAAAAACCTGACAGTAGTCGGAAAGCTGAATGGAGGCGCAGAACCGCATGTATTCATGAATGTTCCGGTAGGAACAAGCGTGGGAGAACTGATCGAGCGCGCAGGAGGCATTGACGGACTCTATGGTGAGATCATTATGGGCGGACCGTTTACGGGAAAAGCGACAAGCGAAGAAGCTCCGATCACAAAGACGACAGGCGGAATCATTGTAACAATTGATTTCCCAAATCTTCACGGTGCAAAAGTAGGTTTACTTGTATGTGCATGCGGCGGAGATGAAGCGCGTATGCGTGACATTTGCCAGAAGATGAATGGCGTTGTGGCATCTGTTGCAAGATGTAAACAAGCAGCAGAGATGAAAAACGGCGCATTAAAATGTGAACGTCCGGGAAATTGTCCGGGACAGGCTAAGAACAATATCCAGTTCAAGAAAGACGGATGTGAATATATTATTATCGGAAACTGCTCAGACTGCTCCAATACAGTCATGGGTTCCGCGCCAAAGATGGGATTAAAGGTATTTCATCAGACGGACCATGTGATGAGAACAATCGGACATCCGCTGTATCGTTATCTGAGAGTTTCAAAACAGGTAGAACAGTTACCAGAATATAAATAAGAATACTACCGTCAGATGACGGAAAGTAGATAGAAGTGAAGTGGAAAAGGATAAGGAGGAAATTAGTATGTCAATTACAGCAGAAACAGCGAAAGCGCATGCAAATGATCCTGCGGTATTATGCTGCAGAGCAGAAGCTGGGATTACAATTGAGGCAGCTAATCTTGAAGATCCGGCAATTTTTGATGATTTAGTAGATTCAGGTTTATTAAACCTGGACGGGGTACTGACAATCGGACAGATTCTTGGATCAAAATTAACAAAAACATGTGATTCTCTTACACCAATCACAGCAGACGTAGTTGATGGCTACAAAGAAGCTGCTGCAGAGGAAGCAAAGGAAGAATCTGTAGAAGAAGCAGAGGAAGTATCAGAAGTACCTGCAGTACCGGCAGCAGCACCTATGGCACCTGTGCAAATGCAGGAGGCGTTCTGAAAATTCATATCGATGAAGGAAAAGGCATTGATATTGAACTTCCAATGATGGCAGGAGCAGCAGTAGGAACAGCAGCGCCTGTAGCTCCGGCAGCAGTACCGGTTGCAGCACCTGCAGAAGTAAAAGAGCAGGAACCAAAGTTAATCAGAAGTTTAACAAGAAAGCATTACAATATTACAGAAGTAAAAAGAGGACCGGAGACGAAAATTGAAGGAACAGTTCTTTACATTCGTGAAGGAATCGAAGAAGAAGCAGCAGCTTCACAGGAGCTTGTACATAGCTTAAAAATCGATATCATTACTCCGGACAAATACAATGAATACTCTGAGACAATCATGGATGTTCAGCCGATTGCTACAAAAGAAGGCGAAGATGAGATCGGAAGCGGTACAACAAGAGTACTGGATGGCGTGATCATGATGGTAACAGGTACAGATGCAAACGGCGTACAGATTGGGGAGTTCGGTTCTTCAGAAGGTATTCTGGAAGAAAACATTATGTGGAACCGTCCGGGTGCTCCTGACAAGGGAGAAATCTTCATTAAGACAGAAGTCGTAATTGCAGCAGGAACAAATATGGAACGTCCGGGACCGCTTGCAGCACATACTGCAACAGATGTCATTACACAGGAAATCCGTGAGGCTTTAAAAGCTGTAGAAGATGAAGCGCTTGTTGTAAATGAAGAAACATTCAACCAGTACAGAAGACCTGGCAAGAAAAAAGTTGTTATCGTAAAAGAAATCATGGGACAGGGCGCTATGCATGATAACCTGATCCTTCCGGTTGAGCCTGTTGGTGTACTTGGTGCAAAACCAAATGTTGATCTTGGCAATGTTCCGGTTATGGTTTCTCCGCTGGAAGTTCTTGATGGATGTATTCATGCATTAACATGTATCGGACCTGCATCTAAAGAAATGTCCAGACATTACTGGAGAGAACCGCTCGTATTGGAAACATTGATGGACGAAGAAGTTGACCTTTGCGGAATCATTTTCGTAGGAAGTCCACAGATCAATGCTGAGAAATTCTATGTTTCCAAACGTGTTGGTATGATGGTAGAAGCGCTTGATGTTGATGGTGCATTTATTACAACAGAAGGTTTCGGAAACAATCATATTGACTTCGCAAGTCACCACGAGCAGATTGGTATGAGAGGCGTTCCGGTTGTTGGACTTTCTTTCTGTGCTGTTCAGGGAGCTCTTGTTGTTGGAAATAAATACATGACTCATATGGTTGACAACAATAAATCAGAAGCAGGTATTGAAAATGAAGTACTTGCATGCAATACACTTTGCCACGAAGATGCGATCCGTGCATTAAATATGCTCAAAGCAGCTATGGCAGGGGAAGAAGTGAAAGCGCCTGAGAAAAAATGGAATCCGAACGTAAAAGCAAACAACATGGAACTGATTTCTAATGTAACAGGAAAACCAATCGAATTAGTGAAAAATGAGCAGTCACTTCCGATGAGCCAGAAGAGAAGAGAAAAATACAGCTAGGCTGTAGGAGCGATAGTGCTATGAAGTATGGCGATAAAATGATATATATGGAAGGGGTTATTGTAGAAATCCATGACGGATGTGTCGGAGTTGATCTGAAAGGCCGGCTTGGTTTTCTCAAAATCCCGATGCGGATGCTGATCACTGACTACGAGATTAAGATCGGTCAGGAAGTTGGATGGAATATGAGTTTTATTGAACAGCTTGGACCGGAAGTCAATGAGAAATATATCAGCAATCTGGAAACATATCAGAAGCGGCAGCAGGCAATGCGCGCCGCACAGGAAGAAAAGAAGGAGGAATCATAATGAGTTTAACAGCTGTGAAAGGATTACAGTCTGAAATTTTCGTTCCGATCACACCTCCGCCAGTATGGGCACCGGTGACAAAGGAATTAAAAGATATGACAATCGCACTTGCTACAGCAGCAGGTGTACACCATAAAGAAGACAAGAGATTTAATCTTGCCGGAGACTGGACATGGAGAAAGATCACAGATCAGATGAAATCAGAAGATCTGATGGTTTCTCACGGTGGATATGACAACAGTGATGTAAATAAAGACATCAACTGTATGTTCCCGATCGACCGCATCCATGAGTTAGCGAAAGAAGGAGTTATCAAAGCATGTGCTCCTGTTCATGCAGGCTTCATGGGCGGCGGCGGAGACCAGGAGAAATTCAAAAATCAGACCGGTCCGGAAATCGCTCAGATGTTCAAAGAAGAAGGCGTAGACGCAGTAATCTTAACTGCCGGCTGAGGTACTTGCCACCGCTCTGCAGTACTGGTGCAGAGAGCAATTGAAGCTGCAGGTATCCCTACGATCATCATCGCAGCATTACCGCCTGTTGTAAAACAGACAGGAACACCTCGTGGCGTGGCGCCGCTTGTACCGATGGGTGCAAACGCAGGTGAACCAAATAACCCGACGATGCAGAAAGAGATTGTAAAAGCAACTCTTGAGCAGTTAGTCAAACTCGAAAGTCCGGGCAAAGTTGTTCCGTTGCCATTTGAGTATATTGCAAAAGTATAAGATAGGATGCCGGAGAAATCATAGGTTTCTCCGGTTTTCTTTTTCAAGAAAATATTGCAGTAGATGACAAAAATGGTGTCAATTCTTGCAGAAAACGAAGTTTTAATTGCTTTTTTATAAAGATATGCTATAATTTGAATCGTATCAGGCAATACTATTTTTCAGAGAATAAAAGATCCTGAAAAAGGATTCGGATAATAGGTCAGAGGAGTTAGCTTCTGCCTTTCTTTTTAATAGTTATAAATTAACTATAGAATATTTAAATAATTTTTTCGGATGAAATCGTCGCTTTGTTCGCGTTTCATCTGAAAAAAGAAAATAAGAAGAGCAGATTCACATACGCAGGGAAAACGGATGTGAAATGGCGAAGCCTGCTCTTTTTTAGATAAAGAGGTGATTTGGATGTGGTATGTAGTTCAAGTAAGAACAGGCATGGAAGAAGAAATCAAAACCCAGTGTGACAGAGTAATCGATGGGCAGATTTTACAGAGATGTTTCATACCTTATTACAAATCGTTGAAGAAATATGAAGGAGAATGGCATATAGAGCAGAAAATACTATTTCCGGGATATCTTTTTGTGATTACAGAAAATGTAGAAGGTCTGTATATGGAATTAAAAAAAGTATTAGGCTTAACAAAACTAATAGGAATGGGCAAAGACATTCTTCCACTCTCTGAAAATGAAATAACATTCTTGAAATTATGTGGAAAATCAGAAATGATTGTGGATATTTCTGTTGGTGTAATTGAACATGGTGCATTACATATTTTAAAAGGACCATTGAAGGGATTAGAGCGCTGTGTTAAGAAAATTGACCGGCATAAACGCAAGGCTTATATTGAAGTAGAGATTGCAGGAGAAATCAAGAAGACGCAGGTAGGGCTTGAAGTAATAGAAAAAGAATAGAAAAACAAAATGTTTGATACAAAAAACAGGGCGATTCCTTTGGGAGTTGTCCTTATTTTTATGAAAGAAACCATGTTTCTTATGAAATTTGGTTGAATATAGATTAATTATAGAAAGGAAAGAGAAGAAAAATGAAAATATCATTTTCACCGCCTGATATTTCTGAGATGGAGATTGAGGAGGTAGCAAAGACATTACAAAGTGGTTGGATAACAACAGGTCCAAGAACAAAAGAATTCGAACAACAAATTGCAAAATATGTGAATTCCGAAAAAGCGGTCTGCTTAAACTCGGCAACTGCCTGCTTAGAGTCAATTTTACGTCTATTGGAAATCGGACCGGGGGATGAAGTTATCGTTCCTGCATACACATATACGGCAACAGCAAGCCCAGTTGTCCATGTAGGAGCAAAACTTGTAATGATTGATTGTGCAGAAGAAAGTTTTGAGATGGATTATGAGAAAATGGAAGCGGCGATTAATGAACATACAAAAGCAGTTATTCCTGTAGATTTGGGTGGTGTGGTATGTGATTATGAAAAGATATTTGCAGCAGTGAATCGAAAGAAAATGTTGTTTCATCCATCAAATGAAATTCAGAAATCCATCGGAAGAGTTTGTGTTGTGGCAGATGCAGCTCATGCATTTGGAGCAAAAAAGAAGGTTGATGGAATTTGGAAAATGTGTGGAGAAATTGCAGACTTTACAAGCTTTTCATTTCATGCAGTAAAGAATTTTACGACTGCAGAAGGAGGGGCACTTACATGGCGAACCACTAAAAATATTGATAATGAGTGGATTTATCATCAGTTTATGCTGTTATCGTTACATGGTCAGTCAAAAGATGCACTTGCTAAGACACAACTTGGAGCATGGGAATATGATATTGTATCGCCGGCGTATAAGTGTAATATGACAGATATTATGTCTGCGATTGGACTTATGCAGATGAAACGATATCCGGAAATGTTAAAACGCAGAGAAGAAATTATTGGAAAATATGATGCAGCACTTAAACCTTTAGGGATAAAAGTATTAGATCATTATTGCGAAAAAAATCATTCCAGCGGACATTTGTATTTGATGAGAATTCCAGGAATTACGGTGGAACAGAGAAACGAGGTTATTATAAAGATGGCAGAACAGGGAGTAGCTACAAATGTACATTATAAACCTTTGCCAATGATGACAGCTTATAAAAAACTTGAATTTGATATTAAAGATTATCCAAATGCATTTAAACAATATGAAAATGAAGTGACATTACCATTACATACTTGTTTGACAGATGAAGAAGTGGAGTATGTGATAGAGAAGATTGTGGAGATTGTAAAAGTATGAAGAAAATAATGATTTTAGGTGCAAGTATTCTTCAATTACCAGCTATTAAAAAAGCGAAAGAAATGGGCTTACAAGTAATTGTAGCGGATATGAATCCAGAAGCAGTAGGATTTAAAGAACAAGGGATTATTCGCGAAATAATAAGTACTATCGACTCAGAAAAAATTTTGCAAGCTGCAAAAAAATATCAAATTGATGGAATCATGACACTTGCTAGTGATATGCCAATGCGTTCGGTCGCAAGAGTATCAAAAGAGTTGGGAATAATAGGGATTACAGAAGAAACCGCGTTGCGAGCGACAGATAAAACGGTTATGCGTCAGTGCTTGAAAAATAATAATATTCCTATTCCAGAATTTTATAAAATAGCTAATGAGGCAGAGTATATTAATGCCATTAATATTTTTAAAAGTAAGTATATGAAATGTATATTAAAACCTGCAGATAATTCAGGAAGCCGTGGGGTTACATTGTTAAAGGACTTATCTGATGAGCATGCAATTAAGGCAGCATATGAATATACAAAACAATATGCTAGGAGTGGGCTTTTAATTATTGAAGAATTTATGGATGGAGTTGAAGTTAGTGTAGAGTCATTGAGTAGCAATGGGAAGTGTTATGTGATTTCGATTACAGATAAATTAACAACGGGTGAACCGTATTTTGTTGAAATGGGGCATAATGAACCATCTTTACTTCCAATAGATATTCAGAAGAAAATTATTGATATAACACAAAATGCAGTGAGGGCGATTGGAATTGAAAATGGACCTTCTCATACGGAGATAAAGATTACAAAAGAAGGTCCTAAGATTGTCGAAATTGGGGCACGACTTGGTGGAGATAATATTACATCTCATCTTGTTCCCCTTTCAACAGGTATAGATTTAGTAAAAGCATGTATTCAAGTAGCTTTGGGAGAAGAAGTAAGCTTAAAACCTGAATTTAATAAAGGAGCTGCTATCAGATATTTTCAGACAAGAGAAGGAATAATAAAAGCTATTTCAGGTATAGAAAAAGCTCAAAAATCACAAGGAATAAAACAAGTTGCTATTGTACATGGAATTGAAGAAAAGGTAGATGAGATACGAAATAGTGTTGATCGAGTGGGATTTGTAATTGCTCAAGATGAGACTGTGGAAAAAGCTATTCAAGATTGCGAAATAGCGATGGAAAAAATTGTTATTGAAATAATTTAACAGGGGGATGTTATGTATAAAAAATATTTTAAAAGAATATTTGATATTTTAATTTCTCTTATAGCTATGCCGTTTATTGGTATTATATCAGTTTTGGTAGCAATAGCTATTTTTATAGAAGATAGAGGAAGCCTTTTTTATATGGCGAAGCGTAGAGGAATTAATGGAACGATTTTTGCAATGTATAAATTTCGTTCTATGAAAATGAATGCACCTGATATTAGAAATGCAGATAATTCTACATATAATGCACCTGATGATCCTCGTATTACAAAAGTAGGAAAATTTTTGCGTAAAACATCAATTGACGAATTACCACAATTAATCAATGTATTAAAAGGTGACATGAGTTTAATTGGTCCGAGACCAATTACTATAAACCGTCCATTAGATGAATATGACGAAAAACGTAAAATTCGTTTAACTGTAAAACCTGGAATTACAGGATATTCTCAAGCATATTTTAGAAATAATATTTCTCAAGAAGAAAAACTTCAAAAAGATGCGGATTATGCTTGCAATGTAACATTTATAGGGGACTTAAAAA
>NZ_QRVX01000018.1:0-48398 GCF_003458885.1 Coprococcus sp. AF21-14LB
AAATATATTGAAAAAAATGTCTTTAAAATGTAAGAGTTTTGTCATGGGATTCACATTGAGATATTTATCTGGTTAAGGTATAATGAGACAAAACGCAGGAGGTATATAATGATTCGAAATATATTGGATTATCTGGAACATTCTGCAGAATGTTATCCGGATAAAATAGCATTTGCAGATGATAAAGATAAATGTACATATCAGGAACTGCTGGAGAGAGCAAGAGTGGTTGGAACTTGTCTTGCACAGCGAACGAAGAGAAGAAGTCCGATTCCGGTATTTATGGAGAAGGGAGTTGCCGCAGTGACAGCGTTTATGGGAGTGGTGCATGCGGGCTGTTTTTATGTTCTGTTGGATCCGAAGCTTCCGGCAGAGAGGCTTAGGCAGATTTTGGTTACTCTGGAAGCGGATCTGATACTAACATCAGCTTCTTATCACAAACAGTTAGAGAAGCTTGCATTTACCGGGACTGTTGTTGATCTGGAGGATGCATTGGAAGTTGAGTCGCAGGAGGAGATACTTCGCAGCATACGATCAGGCAGTATGGATACCGATCCGCTGTATGCTAATTTTACATCCGGTTCTACCGGTATTCCGAAAGGTGTTGTAGTGTGTCACCGCTCAGTAATTGATTTTATAGAGGAATTTACACAATTATTTCAGATTACGTCAGAAGATGTGATTGGCAATCAGGCACCTTTTGACTTTGATGTATCTGTGAAGGATATTTATTCGACTTTGAAAACGGGCGCTACGATGCAGATTATTCCGAAACAGTATTTTTCTTTCCCGGTGAAGCTGCTTGATTTTCTTGTAGAGCGGGAAGTTACTACATTAATCTGGGCAGTATCCGCCCTCTGCATCATTACAACGCTGAAAGGCTTTGAATATAAGATACCAACGAAGGTAAAGAAAGTGATTTTCAGCGGTGAAGTTATGCCGGTGAAGCATCTGAATCTCTGGAGAGAGGCGCTGCCGGATGCAATGTATGTCAATGTCTATGGTCCGACAGAGATTACATGCAACTGCACCTACTATGTAGTTGACCGGGAATTTGCCCCGGGAGAGGTGCTTCCGATCGGACGGGCATTTCCGAATGAGAAAGTATTTCTCCTTGATGAAGAGGATCACCTTGTAACTGACGAAGGGGTAAAGGGAGAGCTTTGTGTAGCCGGAACAGCGTTGGCACTTGGATATTATAATAATTCAGAGCAGACGGCGAAGGCATTTGTCCAGAATCCGCTGAACAGATGTTATCTGGAACGGATTTACCGGACGGGAGATCTGGCTTATTACGGTGCGGATGGGAACCTGTACTTTGCCTCCCGGAAGGATTTTCAGATTAAACATATGGGACATCGGATTGAACTTGGAGAGATTGAGCTTGGTCTGGAGAAGATTGATGAGATTGTGAGAAATTGCTGCATCTATGATGAAGAGGAGCATAAGATTATTGCGTTCTATGAAGGGGAGATTGATAAGAAGCAGATTATCCGCACACTGGGAAAGACGCTTCCGGGCTTTATGATACCGAATGTATTTGTGCAGCTTGAGACGCTTCCGGTTACGAAGAACGGAAAGATTGACCGGAAGCAGTTAAGAGAGAAGTATGAGAACAGTTTGGAGGAATAATATGGATAGAGAAGTACTGAAACAGATCAGCGAGCGCTATGAGACTCCGGCATATGTGTTTGATCTGGACATGCTGCGTGAAAGAATCCAGATGATGGAAGGAATTCTTGGGCGGGCGCAAATATGCTTTGCCATGAAGGCGAATCCATTTCTGGTGCAGTGCAGAGAGCTTGGAATCAGCAAATATGAAGTATGTTCGCCGGGGGAATTTCATATCTGCGAGCGGGCCGGAGTTTCACCGGAGAAGATTGTATTGTCAGGAGTCTATAAAGCAGAGGAAGATGTGCGCCACACAATAGAGCTTTGCGGAAATAAAGCAACATATACGATAGAATCAAGGTCACATTTGGAGTTGCTAGAGCGTCTGGCAAAGGAGAAAGGAATTATTCTTCCGGCGTTAATCCGGGTAACAAGCGGCAACCAGTTTGGGGTAGATGAGGAAGAAATTTGTAAAATAATTGACAGCAGAAACCAATATCCTCATATAGAGTTTTGCGGTCTGCAGTATTATTCCGGTACGCAGAAGAAGAAACTGTCAAAAATAGAAAAAGAGCTTGTTCATCTGGACGAATTTATACAGAGGTTAGAAGAAGCGTATGGTTATCAGGCGAAAGAATTGGAATACGGACCGGGATTTTATGTGCCGTATTTCGCCGGAGATCCGGAAGTGGATGATCAGGAACTGCTGAAAGCATTTGCAGCGATTTTGGAAGGGCTGCATTTCCGGGGACATATTACACTGGAAATGGGGCGCTATATTGCAGCGTATTGCGGTTATTATCTGACGCGGATCGTGGATCAGAAGATCAATAAAGAACAGCGTTATGCAATTGTGGATGGAGGAATTCATCATTTATCTTATTTTGGACAGATGATGGCAATGAAGCTTCCGCATTATCAGCATATTCCGGCAGAAAATGAGATCAAAGAGAGTGATGCAGCAGAAGAATGGAATATCTGCGGATCTCTCTGTACCGTCAATGATGTGATTGTGAAGCAGCTTCCGCTTATCAGTGGAAGGGTGGGAGATC
Organism: Coprococcus sp. AF21-14LB; assembly: GCF_003458885.1. Lineage (NCBI taxonomy): Bacteria > Bacillati > Bacillota > Clostridia > Lachnospirales > Lachnospiraceae > Coprococcus > Coprococcus sp. AF21-14LB. Next base: position 2,664 of record NZ_QRVX01000018.1, read on the forward strand.
TTCTTGTATTTGAACGGGTAGGAGCTTATTCTGTGACAGAAGGAATCTATCTGTTTTTGAGTAGGAATCTTCCGCAGATACTTACCTATGAGAAGAAAGAAGGAGTGAAGGTATTGCGTCCGGAAATCGCATCAGATATGCTGAATGACGGAAGCATAACCTTAAGAATTTCTGAATCCGTTGCATTGCGGTAAAAACTCATGTATGATGAAATTGTTTATGTATAAAATATTAAGAAAAAGACAGGAGAAAAGAAAATGGAACAGTTAATTGAAATTTTAGAAGAGATCGCGCCGGATGTGGATTATAACGAATGTACAACATTGATTGATGATGGTTTGTTGGATTCTTTCGCGATTTTATCAATTGTAGGGGAATTAGAAGATGCATTTGATATTTCAGTGACACCGGCAGAGATTATTCCGGAGAATTTTAATTCCGCAGAGGCGCTTTGGGCAATGGTGCAGAGACTTCAGGAAGAATAAAAGGGGGAAGGAATGTCTTTTATATCAATGAAATTCCTGCTGTTCATTTTCTTTGCGGCAGCAGGATATTATTTGATTCCGAAGAAGTGGCAGTGGGGATGGCTGTTGTTATTCAGCTATCTCTACTATCTTTCTTCCGGATGGAAGATGACTCTCTTTCTCATCTATGTGACGATGGTAACATACGGAGCAGGGCTTGCGCTTCATGCAGTGGAGGAAAGAGATTCGCTTGATAAGCAAATGAAAAAGCGCCGCAAGAAACAGGTATTGATTCTGGCGCTTGTTCTTGATTTTGGATTACTGGCGATTTTAAAATATACGAATTTCTTTATTGAGAATCTGGATTATCTATTTCATCTGGAACTGAGCTTCCGGAACCTGATTCTGCCGATCGGACTTTCTTTCTACACATTTCAGTCGGCGGGATATCTTATGGATGTGTATTGGAAACGGTGTGAGCCGGAGCGCAATCCACTGCGCTTTGCACTTTTTGTATCATTCTTTCCGCAGATTCTTCAGGGACCGATTGGAAGATTTGACCGTCTGGCACATCAGCTTTATGAATCACATTCCTTTGACCGTGTGCGGATAGAGCGCGGTGTGCAGAGAATTCTGTGGGGATATTTTAAGAAACTCGTAGTGGCAGATACGGCTGCGATTTTTGTAAATGCTGCATTTGATGAATATACGACCTATACCGGAATTGCAATCTTTGGCGTGCTTGCCTATTCGGCACAGCTTTATGGAGATTTTTCGGGAGGAATGGATATTGTGATCGGAATCGCCCAGCTATTTGGAATCGAGCTGGATGAGAACTTTAAACGTCCGTATTTCGCAGTATCGATTACAGACTTCTGGCATCGTTGGCATATTACGCTTGGAACATGGATGAAAGATTATATTTTCTATCCGCTGTCTCTGTCAAAATGGATGGGAAAACTTGGAAAATCTGCTAAGAAAATATTTGGAAAGACATACGGGAGAGCGCTGCCGATCTGTCTGGCAAATATTGTTGTTTTCCTCGTAGTCGGAATCTGGCATGGCGCTGCATGGAAATTCATTGTGTATGGTTTGTACAATGGTCTGATCATTGGATTCAGCGGCCTGATGGTTCAGAATTACCGGTCATGGAAGAAACGTCTGCACATCAATGATAAGAGCAATGGGTGGAAAGTATTTCAGATTGTAAGAACCTTTTTGCTTGTGAATATCAGCTGGTTTTTTGACCGGGCAGATACGATTCCGCAGGCGCTTCAGATGATGAAAAATGCTGTAACGAACTTTGCGCCGAGACAGCTTCTTGAGATTCAGGTAGGAACCGGAACTGCAGGAGCAAAATATACGATTCTGGCGCTTGGAATTCTTGTGATTTCCTGTCTGGCAGTGTTTGTTGTCAGTCTGTTACAGGAGAGAGGAATACAGATCAGAAATGCATTGGCAGCACGTCCGTGGGTAATTCGATGGATTGCTTATATGGCGCTTCTGATGTCATCAGCTATGCTCGGACAGCCGCCGGATTCTACAGGAGGATTTATTTATGCGCAATTTTAAAAAATGGATACCGCCGGTAATATTTTTGCTCCTGTTTCTGATTGCAAATGAATGTCTTTTGATGGCGCTGCGGCCATTAAACCTGTTCCGAAATGATATGCACAATCTTCGGACAAAACAGTATGACAATGTATATGTGGGAACGTCTCATGGAAAGGCAGCATTTCATCCGGCAGTACTTGATGAAGTGACCGGAAAGAAAAATGTGAATATGTGCATTGGAGGTCAATGGACGATTGATTCGTATTATATTTTAAAAGAAATGCTTCGTTACCAGAAGCCGGAGAAAGTAATCTATGAGTTGGACCCGGGCTACTGGATCACAGAATGTTCGCTGGGACCGGACTATGCGACTGTCTATGAAGAGATAGAGCCATCGCTTGTAAAATTGGAATATTTCCGGGATAAAATGCTGGATATTGATTTCCGTGCTACACTTTTTCCGTGGTATGTATACCGTCAGGGTTATAAAAATGTTATAGCGAATCTGAAATTAAGGACAAGCGATGCTTATAAAAATTATGAAGATACTCTTTACAGCAATGTAGAATCTGTCTATGGACCGAATGGAGCGTTAAATCTGCAGAGAACAGGAAGACCTCCGCTTGACTATGAATTTGAAGTGTGGGATGACGAGAAGGTAAATGAAGAGTCCGTCGAATATTTCGAAAAGATTCGTAAGCTTTGCGAAGAAGAAGGGATGGAACTGATTGTTGTGACAACACCGATCCCGCAGGAGACTTTAGCAAAATATGAAAAAGAATATGAAAATGCCTATGATTTTGTTGCAAAGTATATGGAAGAAAGAGACATTTCATATTATAATTTTAATGAAATTGAAATAGAAGGATTTGACAGGTCTGTAAACAGCTTTAATGATTACGAAGGGCATATGTATACAGACATGGCAGATATTTTCAGCAGAAAGCTGGGAGAGATTCTAAAGAGCCATAAGTAAAAGCAGAAAGAGGATAAAGATATGAAGCAAAGCAGGAGAGAGTTCCGGAGAATTGCAATCGCATTGTTCTTTTCAGCAAGTATTTTGACCGGCTGTCAGAAAGAGGAAGCGCCAAAGCCGCCGGAACCGATCCAGGCGGAAGAGCCGGAAAAAGAACAGCAGAATATCGTAGACGGCAAAGATAATGTGGAGATTACAGGAACGATAGAAGGACTTACCTATACTTCAGCAGACGGAAGAATCTCCATTACGCTGCCGAATGAATCATGGCAATGTGAGTCCGATGCAGAGGGGAGCGCCACGTTTATTTCTGATGAAGGTTTGATCTCAATTGTCAGAATGGACGGAGTAGAAACCGTGCAGTCAAGTATTTATCACAGTCCGGAAGAATATGTCAGTTATTTGAAGGGAACTTCTCCGAGTATGGAGGGAGAAGTGGTAAGCTTTGAAAATGCATCTGAAAATGGTGCGGATACCTTTCATGCGGTTTATCACTATACCGGAGAAAGTGAATATAAATATGCGGTATCAGGCGGCGTTGGATTTGAGGATCACTGCTATATTATCAGTGCAAGAATGATGACAGAGGATGAGAATGTGCTGAATGAAGTTATAGACAGCGTTTATCATTGTAAGATTGAGAAGTAGCCAGAAGCAGCGTAACGAAGATTGAGAAGAAAAATGATGAAGAGATAGATGAAAAACTGGCAGAATATTCTGCCGGAGACAGTTATCCGTTTCATATGCCGGGGCATAAGAGAAACGGGAAGCTGCCATATCCATTGCCGTATGGGCTGGATATTACGGAAATTGACGGATTTGATGACTTACATCATGCAGAAGGAATTTTAAAAGAGGCACAGGAAAGAGCAGCAGAAATTTATCATGCAGAGGAGAGCCATTTTCTTGTCAATGGAAGTACCGTTGGAATATTAAGTGCAATTCTCGGAACAACGAAGCGGGGAGACAAGATTCTTGTGGCGCGCAATTGTCATAAATCCGTCTACCATGCCATTGAAATGAATGAACTGCAGCCGGTGTATATTTATCCGGAATTTCTTACCGAGATGCATTTGAATGGAGAGATTTCAGCAGAAGAGATTGAAAGAGCGCTCCGGGAACATGAGGGAATACGGGCAGTTATGATCGTGTCTCCAACTTATGACGGAGTAGTTTCAGATGTGCGTGCTATTGGGGAAATCGTTCATAGATATGAAATCCCGCTGATCGTTGATGAGGCACATGGAGCTCATTTTGGATTTGGAACAATATTTCCGGAGAATTCGAATATATGTGGAGCGGATATTGTAATTCATAGTCTTCATAAAACATTGCCGTCTATGACACAGACGGCAATTCTTCATATTAATGGAGAACGTATAAATCGGAGGCGGGTACGAAAATATCTGCACATGCTGCAGAGCAGCAGTCCGTCCTATGTTTTGATGGCATCCATAGATGCGTGCATGGATTTTCTTCAGACAGAAGGAGAAAAATGGTTTTGTGAATATGAAAGCATGCTTCTTGCGGCGCGGGAGAGACTTTCGGGTTTAAAGCATTTGAAGGTAATAAAAACAGAGCAGTTTGATCTGTCAAAGATTATCATCTCGACGTTGAACTGCAATATGACAAGCGGAGAATTGTACCGTATTCTTCTGGAAAAATATCATCTTCAGATGGAAATGAAAGCAGAAAGTTATGTACTTGCCATGACGACAGTATGTGACAGCGAAGAGGGAATGAAACGTCTTGTGGAAGCGCTGTTTTCTATTGATGAAGAACTGAAAGAACAGAACTTTGATACAGTGTTCACAGAAGAACGGTTCCCGGAAGCGGATGTATGTATGACAAGCGCAGAGATAGAACGCCTTCCGGAAACAGATTTTGAGATAAGACCGTGGGAAGACTGTGAGGGTTGGATCTCGGCGGAATATGCATATCTTTATCCACCGGGAATTCCGCTTCTTGCCCCGGGAGAGAGGATAACTCGGGCAATTATTGCCTGGCTTGTGCATTATCGGGAAATGGGCTTCTCGGTTGAAGGATCTGTGACAGAAGGAATGTTAAAAGTAACAGGAGAGAGAAACAATGAATAAGAAGACAAAAATCATCTGTCTTGAGGGGCTTGACGGTTCCGGAAAGACGGTTCAGACAACATTATTGGAAGAATATTTGAAACAGAGCGGGAAAAGTGTATTTTTGATTGATTTTCCGCAATATGACAGTTTCTTTGGAAAAGAAATCGGACGGATGCTTTCAGGAAAGGATGCGGTAAATGCGGCAGAAGTGGATGTGTATTCGATGAGCTTGTGGTATGCGGCAGATCGCTGGAATAGTCTCAGGAAGGTTGATCTTAGCCAGTATGATTATGTAATCTTCAACCGCTATACACTTTCCAATGCGGTTTATCAGTGCGCGAGAGGATTTGGGAGCTACCGGAAAGAGTTTGTTGACTGGATTTTTGCGCTGGAGCAGGGAGAATTCGGACTTCCGGCGGTAGATCTTTATCTGTTTCTTGACGTGAATCTGGATGCCAGCAAGAGCAATGTAAAAGAAAAAGGGCATCGGGATTATGTTGGCGAGCAGGCAGATGTATATGAAAGTTCTAAAAATCTTCTCACAGATGCGAGACAGATTTATCTGGAAATTGCGAAAGAAAATCCTCAGGTGAAGGTAATTTCCTGTATGAAAGACGGCAAACTGCAGCCGATTGATACAATCCAGGGAATGATCCGGGAAGCGGTTGATCTGGAAATCAGGAAATAATTCTATATATTCACAAAAAAATATGTTATGATGTATTTGATATGAAAATTGCGTTCTATGTGATTTTATATACGGTTTTGGAAAAGAGGAATCAATATGGTAAATAATGGATTTAAAAAAATCGTTGGTCATAAAGAGATTATTGATTATATTCAGACAGCAGTAAAAGAAGACAAAGTTTCTCATGCATATATTTTGAACGGAGAACGCGGTTCAGGTAAGAAACTGCTGGCGAATTTATTCGCAATAACACTTCAGTGTCAGAACAAAGAAGGTCTGGAGCCTTGCTACGAATGTCAGTCATGCCGGCAGATTATGAGTGATAACAATCCGGATGTCATTCGTGTGACACATGAGAAGCCGAATACGATCAGCGTAGATGATATTCGTGAACAGATTAATGCAGACATTCAGATCAAGCCATACAGTGATCCGTATAAGATCTACATTGTCCCAAATGCGGATCTTATGACAGTACAGGCGCAGAATGCACTTCTGAAGACAATTGAAGAGCCGCCGGCATATGCAGTGATCTTTTTGCTGACAGAGAATGCAGAGACGCTTCTGCCAACGATCCGGTCACGCTGCGTTATGCTGAAACTGAGAAATATCAAAGATAAGCTTGTGAAGAAATATCTTATGGAACAATTGGAGATTCCGGATTATCAGGCAAATATCTGTGCATCCTTTGCCCAGGGCAATATGGGAAGAGCGATCATGCTGGCATCTTCTGAACATTTTAACGAGATCAAAGAAGAAACAGTTCAGCTTTTGAAGTATATCAGAGATATGGAACTTGATGAAGTAGTTCAGGCTGTGAAGAAGCTTGGAGAATATAAGCTGGAGATTACAGATCTTTTGGATCTGTTTACAGTATGGTATCGGGATGAACTGCTTTATAAAGCAACGAAAGATGTGAATGGAGTTATTTTCTCAGATCAGCTCGGCGTAATTAAGGAACAGGTAAAGAGAAGTTCTTATGAAGGGCTGGAAGCAATTCTTTCTGCAATTGAGACTGCAAAGACAAGATTGAAAGCCAATGTAAACTTTGATCTTGTTATGGAATTGTTATTATTGACGATAAAGGAGAATTAGAGAATGACCACAATTATAGGAGTCAGATTCCGGACTGCGGGAAAAATATATTTCTTCGCACCGGGAAAGTTTCCGGTAAAGACGGGAGATCAGTCATTGTAGAGACGGCAAGAGGAGTAGAATTCGGCAATGTTGTAACAGGTCCGAAAGATGTGGAAGATGATATGATCACACAGCCTCTCAAATCAGTGATCCGGATCGCGACAGAAGAAGATAAGAGGATTGAAGTAAAGAACCGGGAGAAAGAAAAAGAAGCTTTCAAGATCTGCCTTGAGAAGATTCGCAAGCATGGGCTTGAGATGAAGCTGATCGATGCAGAGTATACATTTGATAATAATAAAGTATTGTTTTATTTTACAGCAGACGGAAGAATTGATTTCCGTGAGCTGGTAAAGGATCTGGCAAGTGTGTTCCGCACAAGAATTGAGCTGAGACAGATCGGAGTCAGAGATGAAACGAAGATCCGGGGCGGAATCGGAATCTGCGGACGACCGCTTTGCTGCCACACATATTTGTCAGAATTTGCGCCGGTATCTATCAAGATGGCAAAAGAACAGAATCTGCACTGAACCCGACAAAGATTTCAGGAGTATGCGGACGTCTGATGTGCTGTCTGACAAACGAAGAAGAGACATATGAATATCTGAACAGCCGTCTGCCGTCAATCGGAGATACTGTAACAACAGTAGAAGGACTGAAAGGAGAGGTACAGTCTCTGAGTGTTCTTCGTCAGCTTGTGAAAGTCGTAGTGACACTGGAAAATGACGAGAAAGAGATTCGGGAATATAAAGTAAGCGAGCTGAAATTCCGGCCGAGACATCGAAAGAAAGAAGTGAAGCTTTCGAAAGAAGAGATGAAAGAGCTGGCTGCTTTAGAGAAGAATGAAGGAGCGTCAAAATTAAATGATAACTAATCTGAAACAAGGAGAACGTCTGGATGATCTTCAGATCAAAGGATATGAGATTATTCAGCATCCGGGGAAATTTTGTTTTGGAATGGACAGTTCACTTTTGTCAAGTTTTGTGAGAGTAAAGTCCCAGGATCGGGTGCTTGATCTCGGCACAGGAACAGGAATTCTTCCAATTCTTCTGGAAGCAAAGACAAAAGGAAAACATTTTACCGGACTTGAGATCCAGGAAGAGAGTGCAGATATGGCGAGAAGGAGCGTCCTGCACAATCATCTGGAAGAAAAGATTGAGATTATAACAGGAGATATCAAAGAGGCATCCGCCATATTCGGGCATGTCTCTTTTGATGTTGTTGTGACAAATCCGCCCTATATGATTGGACAGCATGGGTTAAAAAATGAAACGGATGCCATGACAATCGCGCGCCATGAGACATTATGTACGCTGGATGATATTTTGCGGGAAAGTGCGAAGCTGCTCCCGTTTAAAGGGCGTTTTTATATGGTGCACAGACCATTCAGGCTGGCAGAAATTCTGTCAAAAATGGTAACATATAAGATTGAACCGAAGCGTATGCGGCTTGTATATCCGTATGTAGATAAGGAACCGAATATGGTGCTGATCGAAGGCGTTCGCGGAGGAAATTCCCGGATGACAGTGGAGAAGCCGCTGATTGTCTATGAGAAAGACGGAAGTTATACGCAGGAAGTGCTGGAATTGTATCAGCCGAAATAAAGATAGAAGAGCAGATAGAAGAACAAGGGGAAATAGTATGGCAGGAACTTTGTACTTGTGTGCAACGCCCATTGGAAATCTGGAAGATATGACCTTTCGGGTTATACGCACGCTGAAAGAAGTTGACTTAATTGCAGCAGAAGATACAAGAAATAGTATTAAGCTATTAAATCATTTCGAAATAAAAACTCCTATGACGAGTTATCATGAATATAATAAGATAGAAAAAGGAAGAAAGCTCGTTGAGAAGCTTCTGGAAGGACAGAATATTGCACTGATTACTGATGCCGGAACGCCGGGGATTTCCGATCCGGGAGAGGAACTTGTGAAAATGTGCTGTGAGGCAGGGGTTACGGTAACCTCTCTGCCGGGAGCCGCTGCATGTATAACGGCGCTTACTATCTCAGGGCTTGCGACAAGAAGATTTGCTTTTGAAGCATTTCTTCCAACAGATAAGAAAGAGCGGCAGGAAGTTCTGAAGGAACTGGTGAATGACACGCGGACACTGATTCTTTATGAAGCGCCACACAGACTTGTCAAAACACTGCATGAACTGTCAGAGACATTAGGGGAAGAACGAAAGATTGCCGTGTGCCGGGAACTTACGAAGAAACATGAGACGGCATTTCGCACGACGCTGGGAGAGGCAATCGACTATTACGAAGAAAATGAACCGAAAGGGGAATGTGTTCTTGTAATAGAAGGGCGCAGCAGAGAAGAAATTAAAAAAGAGCAGCAGATGAAGTGGGAAGAAATTTCCCTGGAAGAACATATGACACATTATGAACAGCAGGGAATGTCAAGAAAAGAAGCAATGAAGTGTGTAGCGAAAGATCGGGGAATCAGTAAAAGAGACGTATATCAGCAGCTTTTGTAGAATAGTTTAGAAGGATTTAGAGTTAAAATATTGCGGCAGTTTTGAAGGGAATTTCAAAACTGCCGTTTTTGTAAGTAATTGTAGAAAATTTGTTAGAGTGATTCAAAACTAAAATCCAAAGTCATTCAAATCATCTTTCAGATAAGAAATACATTTTTGAATATTGCCGTGTTCCAGCTCCTGAATGATATTTTCGTGGAAACGGACATCGTTATGAGGAGTAGCGGTTGTCCAATTCTCCCAGTAGAATTGGGCGTAGGCGCGTTTTAATCTTGTCATGGCAGCTGAAAGCTGTTCCAGTGCGTAGGTATTATGTGAAAAAGAAGCAAGCTTCAAATGGAATTGGGTATTTGCTTCCCAGTGTGTCCACATACTTTCTTTCAATGTCTGTTCGCAGAGTTCATCAAGCCGGCGAAGCTCATTCAGATCATCTGAGGTAATAGAGGAAAAACTCTTCTCTAATAAGAAGCCTTCCAGAGCGAAACGAAATTCCAGAATATTGCGAATGTCATCTCCGGTAAGCCGGACTACTTCATATCCATAACGAGGATGGCTGATGAGAACTTTCTCATTGCAAAGTGCAATCAGGGCATCCCGGACCGGGGACTTGCTGCAGCCGTATTTTTCAATCAGCTCCCGTTCTGTAATGATATCATTTGGCTTATATTCAGAAGAAATGATACTGTTCATGATATTTTGGTAGACAGTATCTTTTATTGTACGATTTGCTTTCATTTAAAGTCTCCTTCGTCTAAAAAAGACATGTGTTTTCAGTCAATTTTACCAAAAATAAATGCGCTTGTAAATATCGTTTGCTTCAAGAGAAAAAATCCTTTAGAATAGAATGTAGATAATACCAGTGATAATATCAGAGGAGGAACAAGAACGAATGGAAAAGACAGATAAGAGATATGGTACCTACGTCCAGATTTTGAAAGAAGAACTGATTCCGGCGATGGGATGTACAGAACCGATCGCATTGGCGTATGCGTCAGCAAAAGCGCGGGAAGTACTTGGTGCGATGCCGGAAAAAGTACTGCTTGAAGTAAGCGGAAGTATTATTAAGAATGTCAAATCAGTAATCGTGCCGAATACTGACGGCTTAAAAGGAATTCCGGCAGCAGCGACAGCGGGGATTGTAGCAGGAAAAGCGGAAAAAGAGCTGGAAGTCATTTCTGTTGTGACAGCAGATGAGATTGCAACAATGAAACAGTTTCTGGAAGAAGTACCGATTCAGGTAAAACATGTTGATAACGGGCTGACATTTGAAATTATCGTAACAGTATATAATGGGGATTCCTATGCGAAAGTTAGAATCGCTAACTATCACACAAATATTGTTCTGATCGAGAAAGACGGAGAAAAACTGCTTGAAATTCCGGTAAAAGGCGAGAACGAGGAAGGGTTGGCAGACCGTTCACTTCTTAATATGGAAGGAATCTGGGATTTTGTAAATTCTGTGGAAATTGAAGATATTAAAGAAGTGATCGGACGGCAGATTGAGTATAATACAGCAATTTCAGAAGAAGGACTTCGGGGTAACTATGGAGCTAATATCGGAAGCGTTCTTCTTGATATGGAAGGAAATAATATCCGCACAAGGGCGAAAGCAAAGGCAGCGGCAGGATCTGATGCGAGAATGAATGGATGTGAACTTCCGGTTATTATCAACTCCGGCAGTGGAAATCAGGGAATGACATGTTCTCTTCCGGTCATTGAATATGCAAAAGAATTAAAAGCAAGTGAAGAGCAGCTTTATCGTGCTTTGGTGCTGTCTAATCTTGTGGCAATTCACCAGAAGACAGGAATTGGCCGTCTGAGTGCGTATTGTGGCGCTGTATGTGCAGGGGCAGCAGCTGGAACAGGAATTGCCTATCTGTGCGGAGGCGGATTTGAAGAAGTGACTCATACAGTGGTAAATGCACTTGCGATTACATCAGGAATTGTATGTGACGGAGCGAAAGCTTCCTGCGCAGCAAAGATTGCATCTGCAGTTGATGCCGGAATTCTTGGATATAATATGTACATCCGCGGACAGCAGTTCTATGCGGGCGACGGAATTGTAACAAAAGGAGCTGATGAAACAATCCGCAATGTAGGACGTCTCGGAAAAGAAGGTATGAAAGAGACAAACGAAGAGATTATCGATATTATGGTAGGCGGAATGTGTTAATCATTTATAGCATATTGGTTAATAGCACGCTTTTTTAGGAGGAAAAGGCATGTTGTATTTGTCATGCTTTGAATTTCCTGATATTGAGCAAGAGTATGATTTTATTTTTCGCCAGAAGAAGACTTGCTATGACACATATTATCCATTTCAGATTTTATCAAAACATCAATTTCGCAGAATTGATTTCGAACCGATGACAATTCTGTATGGTGGAAATGGCTCCGGAAAGACAACGGCGCTTAATGTGATCGGAGAAAAGCTGGGACTGCATAGAGATTCTTTGTACAATCGTTCTAGTTTTTTTGAAGATTATATTCAGATGTGCGGTATGAAGTTAGAGCGGCGGGTTCCAAAAGACAGTGCAATCATTACAAGTGACGATGTATTTGACTTTATGCTGAATCTTCGCAGCATTAACGAAGGCATAGACAGAAAACGTGAAGAATTATTTGCAGAGTATCTGCAGGCAAAATATAACCATTTTCAGATGAAGTCTTTAGATGATTACGAGCAGTTAAAGAAAGTAAATGCGGCAAGAAGCAGTACACAGTCAAAATATATTAGAAAAACGTTGTCAGACAATGTAAGAGAACACTCCAATGGGGAAAGTGCGTTTCTTTATTTTTCAGAAAAGATTAAAGAAAATGGACTTTATTTGCTGGATGAGCCGGAAAATAGTCTGTCACCGGCAAAACAGCAGGAGCTTTTACGTTTTTTAGAAGATTCTGTGAGATTCTTTGGATGTCAATTCATAATTGCAACACATTCTCCGTTTCTTCTTTCGATGCGGGGAGCAAAAATCTATGATCTGGATGAAGAAATCGTTGATGTAAAACGGTGGAGTGAGCTTGAAAATGTGCGGGCATATTATGAGTTTTTTAAGAAACATGAAGAGGCATTTGCGGATAAAAAGAAGTAAATGCCTGTTTTGAATGTAAAAATATTAAATAAGTATCAGGAACATATTAGGAAAATACAAAAAAGAACGTCTGTAAAATCAGGTTTATATGCCTGGATTTTACAGACGTTTTTCATTTTCTTTGAATTATCTTAAATCGTCAAGATTTTCCGGAAGACCAAACAGAATCTGCTCGCCTTTATTGACAACGATACAAGGAAGACCGACACGATTGTTTTCTTTGATAGCATCAAACTCAGGTCTTGTATCACGATATGCAAGAAATTGCTTCAATGGAAGCATACCGGAAGAAATATCGACAGTAACAAAGTTAATGCCTGCTTCGGAAAGAGCCTCTTTCACTGGTGGACATCCCGGTCAATGTGAACTTGAAAATAAAACGATTTTTTTCATGAAGAAAACCTCCTTTATAGATAGAATAAATAAATCTTGTACAACTATATACGGATTCTATCATAAAGTGGTGAGAAATACAAATAAAAAACAACAAGCCAAGTAATGTAAATTTATCAGACAAAAAATGTTCTTTGGCATCTTGTACAGAATTGAAAAAAAAGTTTGTGCAAGTAGAGTATGGCGTATTTTTGCAATATTCTATATACTAAGGACAACGAGAAAAGATATGCGTGAATGATTGTATTAATAATTATGGAAAAAGATTTTTAGGAGGAAACACTGAAATGGCAAGTTTATCATTAAAACACATTAACAAGACATATCCGAACGGATTTGAAGCTGTTAAAGACTTCAACCTTGAGATTGAAGATAAAGAATTCATCATCTTCGTAGGACCATCAGGATGTGGTAAATCAACTACACTTCGTATGATCGCTGGTCTGGAAGAAATTACATCCGGTGAATTAAAGATCGGAGATAAAGTAGTTAACGATGTAGAACCAAAAGACAGAGATATCGCGATGGTATTCCAGAACTACGCTCTGTATCCTCATATGACAGTATATGACAACATGGCTTTCGGTCTTAAATTAAGAAAAGTTCCGAAAGATGAGATTGATAAAATGGTTCATGAAGCAGCAAGAATCCTTGACCTGGAACCATTATTAGATCGTAAACCAAAAGCTTTATCAGGTGGACAGAGACAGCGTGTTGCTATGGGACGTGCTATCGTTCGTAGCCCGAAAGTATTCCTTATGGATGAGCCGCTTTCTAACCTTGATGCTAAGTTAAGAGGTCAGATGCGTATCGAGATTTCTAAATTACATCAGAGATTAGGTACAACAATCATCTATGTAACACATGACCAGGTAGAGGCTATGACACTTGGTACAAGAATCGTAGTTATGAGTGCTGGTATTGTTCAGCAGGTAGATACACCTAAAGCATTATATGATACACCATGTAACTTATTCGTAGCCGGATTCATCGGATCACCACAGATGAACTTCTTAGATGCTACATGTAAAGTAAATGGCGGTAAAGTAAGTCTTCAGGTTGGAGCTGCAAACATTGCACTTCCAGATGCAAAAGGTAAGAAATTAATCGAAGGTGGATACGAAGGAAAGACAGTTGTACTTGGTATTCGTCCGGAAGACGTACATGATGAGGCTGATTTCATTGCTAAATCTCCAGATACATGTATCGAAGCTACAATCCGTGTATACGAGATGTTAGGTGCAGAAGCAAACTTATACTTCGATTACGAAGGAGCTAACATGACAGCTCGCGTTGAGCCAAGAACACCAGCAAGACCTGGCGATACAGTGAAGTTTGCATTTGACGCAGATAAGATCCATGTATTTGATAAAGAAACAGAGATGACAATCACAAACTAATCTGATTTGTGAGAAAGATACAGAAGCTGTTGTTTTGCAATAATAGATTGTAAAGCAGCAGCTTTGTTTTGTTTCTTACTGTTAAAATTTCTTATATCTTAGTATATTGTCCCAGTTTTCTGGAAATCCCATGGCATTTAATAATTGTTCTTTTGAAAGGTGCGGACATTTTTTCAAAACATTGTCAATGACATGCAGCAGAGTGTGCTTGAATTTTTTGAAATCTTCATTATCAATTAAATATCTTAGTGCAAGCATGACGGCAAACAGATCATTTTTTCCACCTGTATATTGACCGTTTTTCTGTGGGATGTTTAAAAAGATTTTATATCCGCCAATCAAAGAATAGTAACCTAATTTCTCTAATATTTCTTTAGCGTATGCCGAATTGGAAATCGTTAGTTGCTTCTCTTTTTTCAGTTTATTTAATTGTTGCTCGTAGGTAAAAAACTGTTTCGACATAGCTGCTCTCCTTTAAATATTTTGTGATATAGAAAAGGGAGCCCACGCATGGACTCCCCGGGCTGTGGGCATCTCGAGGTTCCACAGCACAACCACTACAGATACTATATAGAAAAAACTTAGAAAAGTCAATCTATTTTGTAGTGATTTAATATGTAATATATGTGATATAGAAAAAAATATTCATAAGTCTGTTATGGAGCAAAAGAGAAATTAGCTGTCAATGATACTGCTCGTGTGCGGAGAATCTTTTTTATATAAAGTGGCGAAAACATATTTCGATATGTAGAGGAATTTTCAACTTTATTCCGCTATAAAACAGACACATTTTTAACTTGAAAAAAATTACGGGGGGGGGGTATACTTGAATTGGTATGGAAAAAGATACCATTTTCAAACAGAGGAAAGGAGAATAAGAAAATGTGGAAGATGAAAAACCTGTATAAAAAAGCAGGTGCATTCTTTCTTGCAACTGTACTTGTTGCAAGCATGGCATCTCCAATTTCTGCATCGGCTGAAGGTGAAACAGAAAAGGAAGAGACAGCAGTACAGACGGTTGTACAAAGCGAAGCAGAAGAGAGAGTAACTGAGGATAAAAATGAGACAACCTCAAAAGATAGTTATGATGTGACAAACCCAGTGATTGAAAGAATCGTTTTTGATCAGAAAGGCGAAACATTAAATCCTGGCGATACTGTCCGAGTTGTAGTAGAAGCATATGATGCGGATAGCGGAATTCAAAGTATAGAAGCTAGATTAGGTTTATTAGAACCAAAGACGCAAAGCTATGAGTTTCATATACTGAATTTTGTGAAGAAAGATGATACGAATTATTATGAGGCTACATATGAATTGCCAAAAAATACTGGATATACAGAAGGTAGACTTGAAAGTATCAAAGTGACAGACAATGCTGGAAATGAGAGTAAAGATGACAACTTAAATGATATGTATTCGTTTTCTATTAATGGGGTAGAGTCTGCGCCATTAAAAGTTATTGATTTTGAATTAAATAAGAATCAAGAGACTTTAAAAGTAAATGATGAAGTTTTGGTTTCTTTTTCATTAACAGGAGATCTTGAAGGAATAGATTTGAGTTTGCATTCTTTAGATGTTGTATTTGAAAGAGAAGACCAGCAAGATGTTAGAACTTATAGGGCAGATTATAGTGAAACAGAAAAGAAATTTCAGGCATTATTTAGAATCAGTTCTGATATGAGTGGGGCAAGATGGAATTTTAAAGAAATCACACATAGATGGAATGGTGTGATTCAGTCTCAAGATGTTACTTCCATTCAGAACTGTTGGTTTGAAGTGGAAGAATATGTGGAACCGGAACAACCTCAAGAAGATACAATCAAGCCACAAATCACATCTTTTGAGATGTCGCATAATGGTGAAGTAGTAAAACCTGGTGATACCGTCACATTTACAGTGAAAGCAACAGATAATAATGCGATAGATCCTAATAAGGCATATGTGTACATGCGTGCAGCAGTTACGGATATTACTGAGAGTGGAAAATATGTTTATTTGACTTATGATGAAGAGAAGGATGCATATGTAGCGAATTCCAGATCACAGAAGAAACATATCCGTGTGAATGGTATTGCCAATTTCTTATAATAGGAGATATGTCCGGAAATATAGCTGATACGGAGACTGAAGATGATAAAAATAATCCATTTTATTATGTCTTAGTAAAGAATGGAGATTCATTTGTAAATCCAACAAGAGATGTGAGAATTCGTTTATATTATCAATTGAATAATGGAGAGTGGTATTCTGGAAATGATTTAGAGGTAAAAATGGAGCGGAGATCTACATTAAAAGAATGTGGAATAAAACTTCCGGTGCCAGAAGACTCATACAAGGATTTGAAATTTGTTGGATGGGTAGATGAGAAAGGTCAGCCATTTACAGAAGATACAGAAATTATTTCCGATTCATATATTGATTTACATGCAAAATATGATCGTGCAGCAATTCCGTTTGAATATTGGTATTACGATGAAGCGGGCAAGAATGTGTGTGAGAAAAAGATGAAAGTTTTTCCGGCAGATGTGTCAGGAGAACAGATAGAGAATTGGGCAGTATCTCAGCCGGCTCCTAGTAAAATGTACCAAGGTTCAACATTCAAAGGTTGGAAGGTAGATCTTGAAGGAAGAAATATGGAAGATATTTACTGGCCAATTTTTGTAGAGGCAGAATATGAACAAAAAATCGTATCGGTTACTTATGGATATTTGAATAATAAAAATGAATGGGTAGAAGTAGAAAACGCGATACCG
Organism: Coprococcus sp. AF21-14LB; assembly: GCF_003458885.1. Classification (NCBI taxonomy): domain Bacteria; kingdom Bacillati; phylum Bacillota; class Clostridia; order Lachnospirales; family Lachnospiraceae; genus Coprococcus; species Coprococcus sp. AF21-14LB. The sequence goes on from NZ_QRVX01000018.1 coordinate 19,677, forward strand.
GTTGCAAAAGATGCTACTCGTGAAGAATTGGAAGCAGAGTTTAAAAAATTTAGACCATCTGATGGCTCTGAGTCAGTAAAGTTTAAAGAGTGGCAAGTATGGGGCTCTGCAGGATTATATCCGGATAGTTTAAGCGGTTATATGAATTTACAGGCAACTTATGAAGATGTAAAAACAGTTTCAGTGGATAAGTTTTATTATGATAAAGCCGGACGATATACGAAAGAAACAGTATGTAAAGTTGTTCCAAGAGATACAACATACGAAGATATTGAAAAACTTGTAAAAAGTGAACCAAAACCTACGGTATACAAAGATTTACGATTTGTAGGATGGTACGCAGGAACGAATGGTTCGGGAGTATTAGAAAGAGAACATGAAAGCATCATCGCTACCGCAGAATATGAAAACTGTATGATTGGTTTTTATGTATATGATAATGTAGATGATTGGCAAAATGCAGCGAATGTTTACCATCAGGCAGATAACAAAGATAAGGCATACTCATTCCAAGTTGTAGAAAAAGGCGAGGTAATTACCCTTCCGAGCCAGGTGGGAGAATATAAGAATTTAGTATATGAGACAAGTGATCTTTATGCTGGAGGACAGTACACAGTTACTTTAAATCGTAATTTCATTATCTTAGATACAAAATCTGTAGTGGAATCAGAGAAACCGGTAGAGCCGGAGAAACCAGTGGATCCAGAAAAACCGGTAGAACCGGAAAAACCAGTGGATCCGGAGAAACCGGTAGAACCGGAAAAACCAGTAGAGCCAGAGAAACCGGTAGAACCAGAAAAACCACAGAAACCGGCAGTAGAACTTCCGGAAGAAGTTGTGACAGAGCAGGTAAATAAGCTTAACAATGGTGAAAGTGTTCAAATTGATATGGATCAGGCAACAGTAGTTCCGAAAGAAATTTTGGAAGCTGCGAAAGGCAAGGACGTTACAGTAGAATTAAACATGGGTGATTACACATGGACAATTAATGGAAAAGATATCAAAGCAAACGATCTGAAAGATATCAATCTAGAAGTAACGGTAAATTCCAATGCAATCCCAAGCAAAACAGTGCAGGCGCTTGCAGGAAATGATCCAACCTGTCAGCTTTCATTGACACACAATGGTCCATTTGGATTTAAGGCAGATCTGACAGTCAATGTAGGAGAAGAACACAGCGGAAAGTTCGGTAACTTATATTATTATGACAGCGATGGAAAGCTGGTATACAGAAACTCCGGAAAAATTGATGAAAACGGTAATGTTACTGTATCGTTTGACCATGCTTCCGATTATGTTATCGTAATGAAAGATAAGAAAATGTCACAGTCTGATGTTCCGTCAAGTTTAAGACCAAATAATCAAGGCGGAAATGAAGCAGTAGCGACTGGAGATACGGCTCCGATCTTTGGATTTGTATTACTCGCAGTTCTTTCTATGGCAGCAATTGTTCTTGTAATGAGAAGAAAAAAAGCAAGATAACTATCAGTGACAGCATATAAAAGCTCTCGCTCTTCGGAGCGGGAGCTAAAATATTCTTGACAAACTTTAAAATTGAGGTTATATTACTGTGTAGATAAAAGGGAGTAACTAACATTCCGGAAGATTCGTGGAATGTTTGCGATGTCGTCAATACGATGAATAGATCATCCGTATCGTAATGAAATAGTGAGACTTTTATTGTACTGTTTTAGTGCAATAAAGGTCTTTTTTTATAAGGTAAGATCAGAAGAAGTGATGCAGATTCTGAACTGCCGGGAAAAAGACCTTGCACTAAAGCGTAAAAACTGTAATGGCAGTCAATACTAAAAAAAGAAATGGAGGACATGGATATGCAGGAATGGTATCAAAAAAAATGTCGACGATGTGCGGAAAACATTAAATGGACACAGTAATCCGCTGACATCACAGGAAGCGAAGCAGCATCAGGAAAAATACGGCAAGAACGAACTTCAGGAAGGAAAGAAGAAAAGCGTTTTCCAGATTTTCCTGGAACAGTACAAAGATTTTCTCGTTATTATTTTGATTATTGCAGCAATCGTTTCCGGATTCTTAGGAGATTTTGAGAGTGCAATTGTAATTCTGATCGTAATTACAATGAATGCGATTCTTGGTACGGTTCAGACCGTGAAAGCAGAACAGTCACTGCAGAGCCTGAAGAAGCTGTCAGCGCCTGAAGCAAAAGTAGTAAGAGACGGCACAGCAATTAAAGTTCCGGCATCAGAAGTTACTGTAGGTGATGAAGTAATGCTGGAAGCCGGAGATTATGTACCGGCAGATGGACGTATTCTTGTAAATGCAAGTTTAAAGATTGACGAGAGTGCGCTGACTGGAGAAAGTTTACCGGTAGAAAAAGATGACAGTGTGCTTACAAGCGAAGTACCGTTAGGTGACAGAGTGAATATGGTATTTTCAGGAAGTTTTGTCACATATGGTCGTGGATCCTTTATTGTAACAGAAACAGGTATGAATACAGAGGTAGGAAAGATCGCAGGTCTTCTTGAGACAGCGGCAGAGAAGAAAACACCGCTTCAGGTAAGCCTTGATGATTTCGGTAAGAAGCTTTCTATCGCGATTCTTGTATTCTGTGGATTATTATTTGGAATGAACGTACTTCGCGGTAATCCGATCGGAGATTCTTTCTTATTTGCAGTTGCACTTGCAGTAGCAGCAATTCCGGAAGCGCTCAGTTCTATCGTTACAATCGTACTTTCTTTCGGTACACAGAAGATGGCGAAGGAACATGCGATTATTCGTAAGCTGCAGGCAGTGGAAGGACTTGGAAGTGTGTCTATTATCTGTTCTGATAAAACAGGTACTCTGACACAGAATAAGATGACAGTTGAGAAATACTATGTACATGGAAGTGTTGTTGAGGCAGATGCAATCGATATGAAAGATGATCTGACAAAACGCCTTATGAATTACAGTATTTTATGTAATGATGCCACAGTAATTGATGGAGAAGAAATCGGAGATCCTACAGAAACAGCACTTGTTGCTCTTGGAAATAAATACGGTGTGGATGCACTTGTTCTCAGAGGAGAAAATTCAAGAGTTGCTGAAGTTCCGTTTGACAGTGACAGAAAACTGATGTCGACAGTTCATCCGAACTCAGAAAGCGGCAATACATTCTATATGATCACGAAGGGAGCCGTAGACGTACTTCTTGACAGAACAAACAGAATTATTGAGAAAGACGGTATTCGTGAGATTACAGAAGAAGATAAGAAAGCAATTGAAGAACAGAATCAGGCATTTTCAAGATCAGGACTTCGTGTACTTGCTTTTGCATACAAAGAAGTGTCTGAAGAGCTTGTGAAGAATGGTGTTTCTGTTAATGATGAATATGATTATACATTTGTAGGTCTGACAGCAATGATGGACCCGCCGCGTGTGGAATCTATGGCGGCTGTTGCAGAATGTAAGAAGGCAGGAATCCGCCCGATCATGATTACAGGTGACCATAAAGTTACAGCAGCAGCAATTGCAAAGAGAATCGGTATTCTGGAAAATGAATCTGAGGCATGCGAAGGCGCTGTGATCGATCCGATGTCAGATGAAGAACTGAAAGATTTTGTAGAAGGTATTTCTGTATATGCGAGAGTTTCACCGGAGCATAAGATCCGTATCGTAAAAGCATGGCAGGAAAAAGGAAATATTGTTGCTATGACAGGAGACGGTGTAAATGACGCGCCGGCTCTGAAGCAGGCAGATATCGGAGTTGCTATGGGTATTACAGGAAGTGAGGTTGCAAAAGATGCATCTTCTATGATCCTGACAGATGATAACTTCGCGACAATTGTAAAAGCAGTAGAAAACGGAAGAAATATTTACAAAAATATTAAGAGCGCTATTCAGTTCCTGTTATCAGGTAACTTTGGTGCGATCCTGACAGTATTATTTGCTTCTGTTGCAAACCTTCCAGTACCATTTAAAGCAGTCCATTTGTTATTTATTAACCTTCTGACAGATAGTCTTCCGGCAATTGCACTTGGACTTGAGCCGCACGTTGAGACAGTTATGGAAGAGAAACCTCGTCCGCATAATGAATCTATCTTAACAAAAGATTTCCTTGCAAAGATTGGAACAGAAGGATTTGTTGTAGGATTCCTGACAAGTATTGCATTCTTAATCGGTTTATCAAGAGGCGGTGCAGATCTTGGAGCAACAATGGCATTCGGTACATTGTGTACAGCAAGACTTGTACATGGATTTAACTGTAAATCAGATAAACCTGTTATCTTTAAGAAAGCATTCTGGAACAATATTTATTTAATCGGTGCATTTTTAATTGGACTTATCCTAATTTCAGGTGTATTATTAATTCCAGGGCTGAAGAATGTATTTGATGTAGTAACACTTAGCTGGACAGAATACGGTATGGTATGCGGTCTTGCAGTGCTTGTACTTCCAATCGTTCAGCTTCTGAAATGGATCATCAAGGGAAGGAAATAATGAATGAATTTTTCTAAGGAAAATATTAAGCAGATACGAAGTCTGATTGTCTTTACGTTGTTATTGCTGATCGGATTGTGGAAATATGAAGTTGTATTAGATATTCTTGGATTTGTGTGGGGAATTATATCGCCGTTTATTCTCGGAGGTGCGATTGCATTTATTCTGAATGTACCGATGAATTTTATTCAGAAGAATTTGTTTGAAAAGAATAAGTATTTTCAGACTGAAAAAGGAAAGAAACTGCGGGATAAACTGGAAAATACAGTCAGTCTTGTCATTACAATCTTTTTGGTAATCAGTATTTTAGCAGTTGTGATCTTTGTCGTTGTGCCTCAGCTTGGTAAGACATTTGTAACACTAAAGCGCAATATAGAAGTATTTATCCCAAAGATTATGGCAGATATTGCAACGTTATTTGAAAATAACCCGCAGATTCTGGGAGAGCTGAATGGACTTCAGTTAGATTGGAAGCAGCTGAACTGGGATAATATTCTGACAACGATTATCGACTTTTTCCGTCATGGTGCAGGAAGTGTGCTTGGAAGCACTTATCAGGCAGCAAAGGGAATTGTAAGCGGTATGGCAACATTCTTCATTGCATTTGTATTTGCATGTTATATTCTTCTTCAGAAAAAGAAATTAGCAGTACAGATTCGGAAAGTGATGTATGCATATCTAAAGACAGAGCAGGTAGAGAAGATTTTGGATGTTTGTTCATTGACTTACAAAACATTTTCCAGCTTCTTAACCGGTCAGTGTATGGAAGCCGTTATTCTTGGAACGATGTTTTTTGTAACAATGGGACTTTTAAAGTTTCCATATGCACTGCTTGTAGGTATGCTGATTGCGGTAACAGCGCTTGTTCCGATCTTTGGAGCATTTATCGGCTGTGCAGTCGGAGTGTTTCTGATCGTGATGGTCAGTCCGGTAAAGGCATTGGCATTTATCGTATTATTCCTTGTTCTGCAGCAGATTGAAGGGAATCTGATCTATCCGCATGTAGTTGGAAATTCAGTCGGACTTCCGTCCATGTGGGTGCTTGTAGCAGTTACACTTGGAAGCAGTTTAATGGGAATTGTGGGAATGCTCGTATTTATTCCGATTACTTCTGTTATTTACAGTCTGCTTCGCAGAAGTGTGTATGCACGTTTGGAGCAAAAGAAAATTAAGTTATAAATGAAAACCGTTCGTCATATAGTTTGGAGAAAACAATATGGCGGGCGGTTTTTCTATGCTGAATTGGCTTTGGGGCGGTATGATTTTAATTGGTGTGATTTATGGAGCATTTAATGGCAGGATGGCGGATATTACAAATGCGGCGCTGGATTCCTCCAGAGAGGCGGTAAGCTTATGCATTACGATGATGGGAGTCATGTCTTTGTGGGTGGGACTTATGAAGATTGCAGAAAGTGCAGGAATCATAAAAGGATTATCAGCAAGAATGAAGCCGATACTCCGGTTTCTGTTTCCGGAAGTACCGGATGATCATCCGGCACAGAAACATATGGCAGTAAATATGATTGCAAATGTTCTGGGACTTGGATGGGCAGCGACTCCGGCGGGGCTTAGAGCGATGGAGGAGCTTCGGGAATTGAACAAACAGTCCTGCAAAAGATATGGAGGTTCTGCAGCAGTGGCAAGCAATGCGATGTGCAATTTCCTGATTATTAATATCTCATCGCTGCAGCTGATTCCGGTAAATGTCATAGCTTATCGAAGCCAGTACGGCAGTGTGAATCCGGCAGGAATTATTGGAGCAGGAATTGTGGCAACGGCTGTGAGTACGGCGATAGGCATATTATTTTGTAAAATGATGGATTGGAAGAAGAAATAAGTATCAGTAGATGTGGAAAAAATACTTGCATATTGTGGAAAATACGTTATAATAAAACGAGTGTTGTGGAAAACACATGCTTTTTTGATAAGGATAATTCAATAAGACAGTTCGTGACCATCCTGTCTATAAATAAAACTAGGGATTGCAAATTGAAGTACGCCCGGGCGTACTTTTATTTTGTTGTGGTATGATGGCGCTTTCGAAAAAAGGCGTCTTTTTTATTTCATAGAAAATTATCCATTAGCCGTGTCACGCGCGCGCGGAGGATTACGTCTGAGGGATTTTTTCTATGGAAAGATAGTGAAAAATTATAGAGAAATACAGGAGATCAGCGAAAGAAGGAGGAAGAACGCATGGAAGAGAAGTTTGAACCGGAACGATACAGTGTGATTCGGGAGAAAAATAAGCGGGAGATTGTGATGCTGCGTGGAAGCGGCTGTAAGTGGAAACGCTGTGCATTTTGTGACTATCATTTTGATGCTTCTCAGGATGAGGAAGCGAATTTCCGGCTGAATGAGCAGGAGCTTAATAAAGTAACAGGCCTGTACCATAAGCTGGAAGTAATTAATTCCGGAAGCTTTTGTGATCTGGATGAAAGAACTATTGAAAAGATTATTGCTGTCTGCAAAGAAAAAGAAATCGGAGAAATTCATTTTGAATGTCACTGGATTCACCGAAGAGAAGCGGCAGATTTTCGGAAGAGATTTGCTGATCAGGGAATGATTGTAAAGATCAAAACGGGAATTGAAACATTTGATCAGCATATGCGTCAAGACGTGATGAAAAAGGGGCTTCCGGAAAATGATCCGGAAGTGATTGCACAATATTTTGATGAAGCATGTTTTCTGTTTGGACTGAGTGGACAGACAGAGGCATCTATGCGATATGATATTGAAACAGGACTGGCACACTTTGAACGGATCTGTCTCAATGTTATGGTGGAGAATACAACTTCGATAAAACCTGATCCGGATGTAATTAAAGTATTCCGGGAGCGGATCTATCCGGATTATATTGAAAATGAGCGGGTAGATATTTTAATGGAAAATACAGATTTTGGAGTAGGAGGAGAAAAACATGTCTAATGAAGTGCTGTTATGTATTTCTGTAATACTTTTGTTTGGAGGAACATTATTATTTTACTATCTAATGGGAATTACTGGGCTATACTGCTGGACGGTACTTGCAACGATTTCTGCTAATATCGAAGTATTGATTTTGATCAGAGCGTTTGGTATGGAGCAGACGTTGGGAAATGTTATGTTTGCATCTACATTTCTCGTAACAGATATCATTAGCGAAATTGGAGGAAAAGAAAAAGCAAATCGCGCAGTGAATATAGGGATTATGACATCTATGATGTTTATTTTAATCTCGCAGTTATGGCTGCTATATACACCGGCGCAAGGGGACTGGGCGATGCCGAGCATTCAGGCGATTTTTTCCAATACACCGCGTCTGATGCTTGTAAGTTTTGCCGTGTATGCAATCTGTCAGAAATTTGATGTATGGCTGTATCATAAATGGTGGGAATTAACAGATAGGAAATATCACGATCACAGTCGTTTTCTGTGGCTGCGCAACAATGGATCTACAATGATCTCACAGCTTTTAAATACAGTGTTATTTACGCTCGGAGCCTTCTGGGGAGTGTATGACGGAAAAACGCTTCTGTCTGTACTTGGTTCAAGCTATGTGATTTATCTTGTAACAAGTCTTATTGATACTCCATTTGTGTATCTGGCAAGAAAAATTAAACCGAGAAGTGAAGCATAATATTTGGAACATATTAAAGAAAACTCCGCATATTCTGTAAAAAGAATGGTGCGGAGTTTTCTTTATGAGCGTGTTAATGTATTGTTCAGACTATATTGTTCCTTTTATTATTCTGTCTATTGTGGTGTATGGACTTCTGGAACAGGTCAATGTGTATCAGGAATTTATTAAAGGAGCAAGAAATGGATTTTTGACAGTTGTGAAGATTATGCCAACTTTGATTGGTCTGATGGTAGCTGTTGGAATCTTGCGGGCATCCGGATTTCTTGATTTTATTGCAGCCTGCATCGGACGTGTCAGCAGCAAAGTCGGGTTTCCGGGAGAACTTGTTCCGCTTACGGTAGTAAAGATGTTTTCCTCTTCAGCAGCATCGGGGCTTCTGCTGGATGTGTTTAAACAATATGGAACAGATTCCTATATTGGTATGATTGCATCCATTTCTATGGCGTGTACAGAAACGATTTTTTATACAATGTCTATTTATTTTATGACAGCCGGTGTCAAAAAGACAAGATATACTCTTGCCGGAGGACTTGCTGCCACATTTGCCGGACTTGCAGCAAGTGTGATTCTTGCCGGTATGTAGAAAAATACAATCTGCTGTTCGTTTTTTCTTGGCATTTTCTCTGGATTGCGTATAATAGAAGTAGAGTGATAGTGAAAATTTCGGAAAGGAACAGGTGTATATTTATGAAAGTATTGGTCATTGGCGGTGTTGCAGCAGGAACAAAAGCTGCGGCAAAATTAAAAAGAGAAGACCGTTCTGCAGAAGTAACGATCGTGACAAAAGGCAGGGATATTTCTTATGCAGGCTGCGGTCTGCCGTATTATGTGGGGGATGTGATTCCGGACAAGGAACAACTTATTGTAAATACACCGGCAAAATTTGCAGCGCTGACAGGAGTGAAAGTGCTGACGGAACGAGAAGTCACTGCATTACATCCGGATACAAAAGAAGCTATTGTGAAAAATCAGCGCACAGGAGCAGAGGAAAGCTATTCTTTTGATAGATGTATCATCGCTTCCGGAGCATCTGCGATTGTTCCGAGAGTATCAGGCGCAGATCTTCCGGGAGTGTTTACAATGCGGACACCGGATGATGCTATTGAGACAAAGGAATATATGATTCTTCCGGAGCGAAACGTGCAGTTGTTGCAGGGGGCGGATTTATCGGACTTGAGATTGCAGAGAATCTGATGACACAGGGATTGTCTGTGACAGTAATTGATATGGCTGATCAGATTATGCCGGGATTTGACCGTGAACTGGCAGATTATGCGAAACGCCATTTGGAGAAGAAAGGGATCAAAGTACTTCTGAATACGAAACTCGAAGCAATTCTTGGACAGACAAAGGCTGAAGGTGTGAAGACAGATCAGGGTGAGCTGAAAGCAGATATGGTAGTCATGTCTCTCGGAATTCGGCCAAATACCGCCTTCTTGAAAGACAGCGGTGTAGAATTGATGCCAAATGGAACCATTGTGGTAGATGAGATGCTGCGGACGAATGTTCCGGATGTATATGCAGCAGGCGACTGTGCATGCGTAAAGAATCGTATGACAGGCAAAACAGCGTGGTCCCCAATGGGTTCTTCTGCAAATATGGAAGGGCGTACACTGGCAGAAGGCATTGCAGGAAAATCAGTTTCTTATTCGGGTGTACTTGGAACAGCAGTCATTCGTCTTCCGGAATTGAACGGAGGAAGAACCGGGTTAAGCGAGGAAGCTGCGAAGGCAGAGGGATATGATACAGAGACAGTGACTTGTGTTGTAGATGATAAAGCGCACTACTATCCGGGTGCAGGTTCCTTTATTATTAAATTAATTGCAGATCGGACAAGCCGCAGACTTCTGGGTGTTCAGGTACTTGGCCAGGGCGCAGTGGATAAAGTTACAGATATTGGAGTGGTTGCACTTACAATGGGAGCGGAGCTTTTACAGCTTCAGAATATGGATCTGGCGTATGCACCGCCATTTTCCACAGCAATCCATCCATTTGTGACAGCAGTCAATATTCTGGTAAATAAACTGGATGGAGCACTTGAGAGTATGACTCCGGCAGAGTTTGCCAAAGGCGCTGCAAAAGAATATAAAATCGTGGATGCGTCTTTGCAGCCGTCTATTTCAGGAGCGCCGTATGTGGATGTAACTGCCGTGGACGGACCAATTGACGGTCTTGAGAAAGATGAGAAATTACTTCTTGTCTGTGCAAAAGGAAAACGTGGATATCTGCTTCAGAACCGTTTGAAATATTACGGATATACGAATACGAAAGTGCTTGAGGGCGGTTTATTTGTCAATACTGTTAAAGTGCAGGAAGAAGTTACAGTAAGTCAGGAAGATATTACAAGAGTAAAAGCGTGGGGATTCCTGCATAATAAAGGTACAAACAAATTTAATGCCCGTATTATTACAAGAAATGGAAAGATTACAGCAGGTGAAGTAAGATGCATTATGGAAGCAGCGGAGCAGTTCGGAAGCGGAGAAATTGCGATGACATCCCGCCTGACAGTAGAGATTCAGGGCGTTCCGTTTGATAAGATTGAGGATCTCAGAGCATTTGTGGCAGAGGCTGGTCTGGAAACAGGAGGAACCGGATCAAAGGTGCGCCCGGTCGTATCATGTAAAGGAACAACATGTCAATATGGACTGATCGATACATTTGCGTTGTCAGAAGAGATACATGAGAGATTCTTCCACGGTTATGCAAATGTAAAACTTCCGCATAAGTTCAAAATCGCAGTAGGTGGATGCCCGAATAACTGTGTAAAACCGAATTTGAATGATATTGGAATTATCGGTCAGAGAATTCCGGCGTTTGAAGCAGAGAAGTGCCGTGGCTGTAAAGTATGCCAGATTGAAAATACATGTAAAGTGAAAGCAGCAAAAGTTGTAGACGGAGTGCTTCGTATTGATGAAAATGAGTGTAATAACTGTGGTCTCTGTGTTGGAAAATGTCCGTTCAAAGCGATTGAGGACGGTACATACGGTTACAGAATCTATATCGGCGGAAGATGGGGCAAGAGATTTGCACATGGAAAACCGCTGTCAGTTGTATTTACAGAGAAAGAACAGGCGCTTGATGTGATTGAGAAAGCAATTCTCCTTTTCCGTGAACAGGGAGAGACGGGAGAGAGATTTTCTGATACGATTGAGAGACTTGGATTTGAAAATGTGGAAGCACAGCTTTTGAGCGATGATATATTCGCACGCAAAGATGAAATTATCGGAGCGAAACTTCATCTTGTAGGCGGGGCAACGTGTTAAGACAGAAAAATAGGAAGGAACATAGAAAATGAAAAATGTAAGAAAGATAGCAGAGGATTTATACTGGGTAGGGGCAAGTGACAGAAGACTTGCATTATTTGAAAATGTGTATCCGTTGAGAGATGGAGTTTCTTATAATTCATATCTTTATGTAGATGAAAAAACAGTACTTCTTGATACGGTAGATCATTCTGTCAGCAGACAGTTCCTGGAAAATATAAAAGGTGTACTGGGAGAACGCGCCCTTGATTATGTAATAGTTAATCATATGGAGCCGGATCACTGTGCAGTTATTGAAGAATTAATCCTGCGCTATCCAAAACTTCAGATTATCGGAAATGCCAAAACAATCGGAATGGTAAAACAGTTTTATGATTTCGAAGTAGATTCCAGAGCATATATTGTAAAAGAAGGCGATACATTTTCTACAGGAAAGCACGAATTGAAATTCGTGATGGCGCCGATGGTACACTGGCCGGAAGTAATGGTAACATATGATGTGACAGAAGGAATCCTCTTCTCTGCAGATGCATTTGGCTCCTTTGGCGCTCTAAGCGGTAATGTATTTGCGGATGAGACAGAATTTTGTTGTGAACAGATAGATGAGGCAAGAAGATACTATACGAATATTGTCGGCAAATATGGTATGCAGGTACAGGCATTATTAAAGAAGGCATCCGCTCTGGAAATTAAGATGATCTGTCCGCTGCATGGCCTGATCTGGAGAGAAAATATAGAAAAATTTGTTGAGAAATATCAGATGTGGAGTACTTACACAGCTGAAGAAAATTCAGTTTTAATTGTGTATGGTTCTGTCTACGGCAATACTGAAAATGCAGCAGAAGTTCTTGCAGGTAAGCTTGCAGATCAGGGAATCAAACATATTAAAGTATGTGATATTTCTAAGACAGATATTTCTTATGTGCTTGCAGATACATTTAAATACAGTCATATTGTATTTGCAGCTGCAACATATAATAATGGAATTTTTACACCAATGGAAACATTGCTTCACGATTTGAAAGCGCATAATGTTCAGAATCGTACGGTAGCTTTGATTGAAAATGGTTCCTGGGCGCCTGCATCCGGAAAACAGATGGCAGAACTGATCGCAGGACTTAAGAATGTTGAAGTGCTGGAGGAGAAAGTAACGATCAAATCTGCACTGAAAGATAATCAGGAAGAAATGCTGGATGAATTAGCACAGAAGCTTGTGGAGAGCTTGAAAAAGTAGTGTTTGGAGATGGAAAAACAGAGTAAGGAAAGATCGCAGAGATGCGGTCTTTTCTTTTGGTGATTTTATTGTGTTATGAATGGAAATCGGTTAAAATAGGACACAGAAAGCAGGTGAAGGAATCGTGGCTAAAATATTTTTATGGATAGAAGACCGTAAAGGAAAAGCAAGCTATATGTTTTGGGAAAGTCTTATGAAACAGCTTTGTCCGGAGGTAATAGTTGAAAGTAAAAAGAATAATAGTGAGTTGGTAAAGTCAGTAAAGGCATTGCGGGATACAGAGAATAAATATATTATTGTGTTTGATAATTCTTTTGATAATCTGCAGGTTTTAATGGAACAGAAGCGTTTGATGAAATACGTGAATGAGAAGAAAAATATTTTTCTACTGGATATTATTTGCTTTGAGTATATTCTTTTAGAGTTTGAAGAACTGATAGAATGGATTTATGCTTCAGAAGATGTTTTTTTGGAAAAAAGAGCTGGGGTAATTGCGGCAAGGAATAAACTTGTAGAAGCGTTCAAGGAGGATAATTTTAATTATAAAAGGATCCGTGAAATTGTAGAATATAATAAACGAATTGATGAACATAATATTGAACAATTGTCGGCGAGACTGCTATTCGATCTGACAAGAAATACTGGATTTGAAGTGTCAAAAGGAACGCTTGGAGAATGTTGGATAAAATCATGCTGTGAATGGGAAGAGCGGCAGGAAAACGACATCTGCGGATTAGATAATAACAGATTATCTGTGTTTGAGAAAATGAAAAAAATTTATGTGGGAAGTTCATTGAAGCTGCAGTTTTCGAGAGTTGGATTGGAGGTAGTAGCATGATAACGATTTTTAAAAATAAGAAAGACATACCTCTGGATAAAGAATATATAGAACTGAATGACATATTTTTTAATCAAAATACGGCAACAAAGCTAGATGACAGAGCAGCAAAGTATATTCAAATGATTGATGGCTCGGAACTTCTCAGTAAATATAAAATAAGGTCACGGTTTGATGACATTACATTAAATACAGACCAACTTTCTACAGGTTGTAAAACGATATTGAATGTATTGTATTTTCCAGATAAGGTGTTTTGTCTAAAAGAATGTGGAAATAATGCTTTGGAAATATTGTATGGTTTTGAGCAGGGCTATGTCTATAGTGAATATGCAATGATTCCTTTTGATATGGAAAGGGTAAAGGTTCAGACTAGAGAATGTAAAGTGATCGAGGATTATGAGGAACTAAAGGAGTGGTGGGAAAATGAAGAGTAAACCGATTGTAATGGAACATTTTTCAACAGTGCATACTTCGTTTTTAGTAGACTTTACATTTACCAATAATATAACAATTTTAATGGGAGATTCGGGAACCGGAAAAACTGCCACATTTTCATTTATAAGAGAATGCATGGCGATTAATCCGAAAATTCTGTGCCTGGATAATTATGATTATCAGAAAAATATAAAAGAAATAATCGGTCAGACAGATGGGAACTGATCGTTATTGATAATGCGGATATCTTATTAGATGATAATACAAGGAAATATATTTCACTAGATGATAAAAATCAGTATCTGATTATCGGAAGAAATCCGAAGAATCTGTTTGCAACGAAAGAAAATCTGTTTGAATTGGTGAGTGAAAAGGTTGGAGAACAGACGGTGTTTACGATAGAGCCGTATATATAAAATAGAACTTGTGATTTAAATTTTTATTTTTCTGCGAATGCTTTTGCAATTCATATTGTTTTTTTCTTGTCAATAAGCTATCATATCAAATGGAACTTTTTTGTAAATGCCGATAAGTGCGAGATATTTTTGGGGATAACTGCGTGCTTATGTGAATATCTTTGGAGGAAAATAATGAAATTGGGGAATAAATTAATTGCAGCATTTCTGGCAGGAGCTATGATTCTGTCCGGCAGCGGAATCACAGCATCGGCAACGGATACGCAGAATGAGTCTGGGCAGCCATCGGAAGATCCGACAGCACAGAATACAGAGGGACAGGCAGCAGATCCGAATGCAGGATATAAAATTGATCCGGTAACGATAGAATCGTCAGCGATGCCGATGACAGAAGAAGATATTGAGAAGCAAATGGCGGTTCAACTCTCGATTAAGCCGGAGACAAATAGTCTTGAAAATTGGCCGCAGGGACCGGATGTGACGGCAGACAGCGCTATTGTGATGGATATAAACAGCGGAGCGATTCTCTATGGGAAACAGGTGGATAAGAAAGAGTATCCGGCAAGTATCACAAAAATTATGACAGCGCTTCTGGCGTTAGAGAACGGAGATCTAAATGCAGATCGCGTTACATTTTCAGAAGACTGTATTAATTTTCTTGAATATGGAGATGCTCATATTGGGATGCAGGCAGGAGAAGAAATTTCGCTAAATGATGCGATGTATGGAATGCTTCTGGCGTCTGCTAATGAAGTTTCTTATGCCATTGCTGAGAATATTGGAAATAAATTGGGGATCGGTTACACTGGATTTATTGAGAAAATGACAACAAGAGCTCAGGAGCTTGGCTGTGAAAATACTCATTTTATGAATGCAAATGGACTTCATGATCCGAATCACTATGTTTCTGCAAAGGATATGGCAATGATTAGTGCAGAGGCATATAAATATGAAGCGTTTCGCAATGTGATTAAGACACAGCAGTATACGATTCCGCCGACAAACTTAGTGGGAGAACAGCGTACATTTCAGCAGAATCATAAGATGATCTATGAAGGAAATCAGTATTATTATGATGCCTGCACAAGTGGAAAGACAGGATATACAGATCAGGCCAGAACAACTCTTGTATCTTATGCAGAGAAGAATGGGATGCAGCTTGTCTGTGTGGTGCTTCGCACAAGAGGAGGCGTTGCATACACGGATACACAGGCGTTATTTGAATATGCATTTAATAATTTCCAAAAGGTATTATTAAAAAATGTAGAGACTTCGAAAGATTTTTCCAAAATTCCGGAGGATGCATATGTGATTCTTCCGAAAACTGCTTCGACAGATGAACTGATGGAGAAGGTAGAGAAGACAGTTTCTCCGGCAGAAGATAATAAAAAAGAAGCAGAAGTTACTTATACTTATGGAGATGTTCCGATTGGAAAAGCGACACTGACTTTTTCGGAAGGATATCTTCTGAAGCAGGAGAAGAAAACAGAAGAAGCTGATGGAAAAGCAGAGAAGTCCAAAGAAGAAAAAAAAGAAGGACTTCCATTCTGGGCAAAGATTTTGATTGGACTCGGAGCAGTCATTCTGATTGCCGGAATCATCCTTTATATTTATGTTCGTTGTGAGAAGGAAAAACGCCGTCGCCGGAATCTGAAGAGAAAGCGTGCGAAACAGCGGGAAATGGAAGCAGAGGAAAGACGAAGAAGTGCAGAAAGACAAAAGCATCAGCAAAACCGTCAGCGAAACCGCCAGAGCTATCCAACGAATTATGAAGGAAGAGCAGGAAGAAATGATATCAAACGCAGAACGGATTTGAATTACAGAAATGAACAGTATCGCAGCCGCTACGATCATAGTCATTCTGCAAATCAAAATCATTATACGAGAAATCGTAAAGGTTAAATAAAATCACTCTTTACTCTTGACATATTCGCAGATTTTTTTCTATAATATAAAGGAATTGTGTAAATAACAAAGGCATTGAAGAAGACAGTAAGATCTGTTTGAAAGGCAAAGCGAGCCGGAGAGGGTGCAAGACCGGTGCGAGTAAGCAGATACGAAGATCACTTCTGAGCTGCACGCTGAAAAGGACGAAGAAGATTCGGAATGATTAAGCGCTGCCGGGATTCTACCGTTAACAAGAGCGCATATGTTAGTATGCAGTAACAGGTGGTATAACGATATGCTTATGATGTAGTAACAGCAGATTTCGTCCTTTTACAGGGATGGAATCTGCTTTTTGTTTTACGGAGATATATCCTCCGCAAGGCAAAAGCGCACTGCAGAAGGTGCCTAAATAAAGAAGACATGAAAGAAAATTCAGGAAAGGAAGAAAGATCATGTATCAGAAAGTATCTACAAATTTGAATTTCGTAGAGCGTGAGAAGAAAACAGAAAAGTTTTGGGAAGAAAATGATATTTTCAAAAAGAGTATGGAACATCGCAAAGAAGGAGAGACGTATACATTTTATGATGGTCCTCCGACAGCGAATGGAAAGCCGCACATCGGTCATGTGCTGACACGAGTTATCAAAGATATGATTCCGCGATACCGTACTATGAAAGGCTATATGGTTCCGCGTAAGGCAGGATGGGATACTCATGGACTCCCGGTTGAGCTGGAAGTTGAGAAACTTCTTGGACTGGACGGGAAAGAACAGATTGAGGAATACGGTCTGGAACCGTTTATTGGTCATTGTAAAGACAGTGTATGGAAATACAAAGGAATGTGGGAAGATTTCTCAAAGACAGTCGGATACTGGGCTGATATGGAGAATCCATACGTTACTTATGATAATAATTTTATCGAATCTGAATGGTGGGCATTAAAACAGATCTGGGAGAAAGGACTTCTCTACAAAGGCTATAAAATTGTTCCATATTGCCCGCGCTGCGGAACACCGCTTTCCAGTCACGAAGTTGCACAGGGATATAAGGATGTGAAAGAACGTTCTGCTATCGTAAGATTTAAAGTTGTTGGTGAAGATGCTTATTTCCTTGCATGGACAACAACACCGTGGACATTGCCGTCGAACGTGGCGCTCTGTGTGAATCCGGAAGAAACTTATGTAAAAGTAAAGAATGATGGATACACATATTATATGGCAGAAGCTCTTGTTGAAACTGTTTTAGAGGGAGACAAAGAGATTCTTGAAACTTACAAAGGAAAAGATCTGGAATATAAAGAATATGAGCCGTTATTCCCGTTTGTTGAACTGAAGAAGAAAGCATACTATGTGACATGTGCAGACTATGTTACATTGACAGACGGTACCGGAGTTGTTCACATTGCACCGGCATTTGGTGAAGATGACTCTCAGGTAGGAAGAAGATATGATCTTCCGTTCTTACAGTTAGTTGATGAGAAAGGTGAGATGACAAAAGAAACACCGTGGGAAGGAACATTCTGTAAGAAAGCAGATCCAATGGTATTAGAAGACCTTGAAAAGAGAGGACTTTTGTTCTCAGCGCCGAATTTTGAGCATAGCTACCCACATTGCTGGAGATGTGATACACCGTTGATCTACTATGCCCGTGAGTCATGGTTCATTAAGATGACAGAAGTGAAAGATGACCTGATCCGCAATAACAATACGATCAATTGGATTCCGGAGAGTATCGGTAAAGGACGTTTCGGCGATTGGCTTGAGAATGTTCAGGATTGGGGTATCAGCGTAACCGTTACTGGGGAACTCCATTAAATATCTGGGAATGTGAGTGTGGACATCAGCATGCGATCGGAAGTATTGAAGAATTAAAATCTATGTCAGATAATTGTCCGGATGATATTGAGCTGCACCGTCCATTTATTGATAAAGTGACAATCAAATGTCCGCACTGTGGCAAAGAGATGCATCGTGTTCCGGAAGTAATTGACTGCTGGTTTGACAGTGGAGCAATGCCATTTGCACAGCATCACTACCCATTTGAGAATAAAGAAGTATTTGAACAGCAGTTCCCAGCGAACTTTATTTCTGAGGCGGTAGACCAGACTCGTGGATGGTTCTACTCACTGTTAGCAATCTCAACACTGATCTTCAATAAAGCGCCATATAAAAATGTTATCGTACTTGGCCATGTTCAGGATGAGAATGGACAGAAGATGAGTAAATCCAAAGGAAATGCAGTTGATCCGTTTGACGCACTTGAGACATACGGAGCAGATGCAATTCGTTGGTATTTCTATGTAAATAGTGCGCCATGGCTTCCGAACCGTTTCCACGGAAAGGCAGTTGTAGAAGGACAGCGCAAGTTCATGGGAACACTTTGGAATACTTACGCATTCTTTGTACTGTATGCGAATATTGATGGATTTGACGCAACAAAATATACATTAGAGTATGATAAGCTTCCGGTTATGGATAAATGGCTTCTGTCCAAATTGAACTCACTCATCAAGACAGTTGACGATAATCTGGCTAATTACAGAATTCCGGAAAGTGCAAGAGCACTTCAGGATTTTGTGGATGATATGAGTAACTGGTATGTCAGAAGAAGCCGCGAGCGTTTCTGGGCAAAAGGAATGGAGCAGGATAAGATCAATGCATACATGACATTGTATACAGCGCTTGTAACAGTATCGAAAGTGGCTGCTCCGATGATTCCATTTATGACAGAAGATATTTATCAGAACCTCGTAAGAGGAATCGATGCAAATGCTCCGGAAAGTATCCACCTTTGTGATTATCCGGTGGCAAATGAAGCATATATTGATAAAGAGCTGGAAGAGAACATGAAAGAAGTGCTTGATATCGTTGTAATGGGACGTGCATGCAGAAATGCAGCAAATATCAAGAACCGTCAGCCGATCGGCAAGATGTTTGTGAAGGCAGAGAAAGAACTTCCGGAATTCTATAAAGAAATTGTTGCAGAAGAATTGAATGTGAAAGAAGTAGAATTTACAGATGATGTAAGAAACTTTACTTCCTATACATTTAAACCGCAGCTCAAGACAGTTGGACCGAAATACGGTAAGCTGCTTGGCGGTATCAAAGCTGCGCTCACATCTTTGGATGGCAATGCAGCTATGGATGAAGTAAATGCAACAGAGCAGTTAAAATTAAATGTGAATGGAGAAGAGGTAGTGCTTCTTCGTGAGGATCTGCTCATTGATATGGCTCAGACAGAAGGTTATGTATCTGAAAGTGATTATGGAGTAACCGTTGTACTTGATACAAATCTGACACCGGAACTTTTGGAAGAAGGTTTTGTAAGAGAGATTATCAGCAAGATCCAGACAATGAGAAAAGAAGCAGACTTCGAGGTGACAGATCATATCAAAGTCACATATGAAGGAAGCGAGAAAGCAGAAGCAGTTTTTGAAGCCCATAAGGAAGAAATCGGCAGCGAAGTTTTAGCAACAGAGGTGAAGAAACAGACTCCGGCAGGATATGTCAAAGAATGGAGTATCAACGGTGAGAAGGTAACACTTGGAGTTGAACGATAGAATCCAGAAAAGAAGAGGGTAAGGCAATATGTATTATAGTTCTGAATTAAGAGGAAAGTTTGACAAAAAAGCATTTCAGAAAGAAGTAACTCACAATGTCAAGACA
Source organism: Coprococcus sp. AF21-14LB (assembly GCF_003458885.1). Taxonomy (NCBI): domain Bacteria; kingdom Bacillati; phylum Bacillota; class Clostridia; order Lachnospirales; family Lachnospiraceae; genus Coprococcus; species Coprococcus sp. AF21-14LB. The sequence continues at coordinate 39,495 of NZ_QRVX01000018.1, forward strand.
TTATTTCGAAAAGAAGTAGAGGAGGCAACACAGGAGCAGCTGTTTCAGGCTGTCTCCTATGCTGTCAAAGAAGTAATTATTGATGATTGGCTTGCAACACAGAAGACTTATAAAAATGAAGAGCCAAAGACTGTCTACTATATGTCAATGGAGTTCCTGATGGGACGTGCGCTTGGAAACAATCTGATCAACCTTTGTGCATACAAAGAAGTGAAGGAAGCGCTTGATGAAATGGGAATCGATCTGAATATCATTGAAGATCAGGAACCGGACGCAGCTCTTGGAAATGGAGGTCTTGGACGTCTTGCAGCATGTTTCCTCGACTCCTTGACAACTCTTGGCTATCCGGCATATGGATGCGGAATCCGTTACCATTATGGTATGTTTAAACAGAAGATCAAAGACGGCTTCCAGGTAGAGAAACCGGATGACTGGTTAAAGAATGGAAACCCATTTGAAATCCGCCGGGATGAGTATGCAAAGGAAGTACGTTTTGGAGGAGATATTCAGGTAACCTGGGATGAAAAGACCGGACGAAATCATTTTATCCAGACAAACTATTCATCTGTTATGGCGATTCCTTATGATATGCCGATTGTTGGATACGGCAACCATGTAGTAAATACACTCCGGATCTGGGATGCGAAAGCGATCACAGATTTCCAGTTAGATGAATTTGACCGTGGAAATTATCATAAGGCAATCGAGCAGGAAAACCTTGCAAAAACGATTACTGAGGTACTGTATCCGAACGATAATCATTACGCAGGAAAAGAACTTCGTCTGAAACAGCAGTATTTCTTTGTATCTGCCAGTCTTCAGACAATTGTGGAACGCTTCAAACAGACACACAGTGATCTGAGCGAGCTGCCGAATAAGGTTGTGATCCAGATGAATGACACACATCCGACAGTGGCAGTAGCAGAGTTAATGAGAATTCTTCTTGATGATGAAAACCTGCTCTGGGAAGAAGCATGGGATATTACAACGCGGACATGTGCATATACGAACCATACGATTATGGCAGAAGCACTGGAAAAATGGCCAATCGATCTCTTCCAGCGTCTTCTACCGCGTGTATACCAGATTGTTCAGGAAATTGACCGCAGATTTGTTATGAAGGTGCGGGCAATGTATCCGGGAAATGAAGAGAAAGTCAAAAAGATGGCAATTCTTTATGATGGTCAGGTAAGAATGGCTCATCTTGCAATTGTTGCAGGTTTCTCTGTAAATGGTGTTGCAAGACTTCATACAGAAATTTTAAAACATCAGGAACTAAGAGACTTCTATGAGATGATGCCGGAGAAGTTCAATAATAAGACAAACGGTATTACACAGAGACGTTTCCTTCTTCACGGAAATCCGCTTCTGGCAGACTGGGTAACAGAACAGATCGGAGATGGCTGGATTACAGATCTTGCACAAATGGAGAAGCTGAAACCGCTTGCAGATGATGCAAAGGCAAGAAAAGAATTTATGGATATCAAATACCAGAATAAAGTGCGTCTTGCAAAATATATTAAAGAACATAATGGTGTAGAGATTGATCCAAATTCTATCTTTGATGTGCAGGTAAAACGTCTCCATGAATATAAACGTCAGTTACTGAACATTTTGCATGTGATGTATCTGTATAATAAGATTAAAGAGCATCCGGAGCTGTCCTTCTATCCAAGAACATTTATTTTTGGAGCAAAGGCATCAGCAGGCTACACAAGAGCAAAACAGATTATTAAGCTGATCAACTCTGTAGGAGATGTGATTAACAATGACAGAAGCATCAATGGAAAGCTGAAAGTAGTATTTATCGAAGATTATCGTGTGTCTAATGCAGAATGGATTTTTGCAGCAGCGGATGTGAGTGAGCAGATTTCTACTGCATCAAAAGAGGCATCCGGTACAGGCAATATGAAATTTATGCTGAATGGCGCGCCGACAATCGGAACAATGGACGGAGCCAATGTAGAGATTGTAGAAGAAGTCGGAAAAGAAAATGCATTTATTTTCGGATTAAGTTCAGATGAAGTGATTCATTTTGAAAATCACGGCGGATATGATCCAAGAGCAATTTATAATAATGACTGGGAAATCAAACGTGTTGTAGATCAGCTTGTAGATGGAACTTACTCCTGCGGAAATCCAGAGCTGTACAGAGAGCTTTACAATTCGCTTCTGAACAGACAGGGATTTGATCCTGCAGACAGATATTTCATCTTAAAAGATTTCCGTTCTTATGCAGAGGCACAGACAAAAGTTGAGGAAGCATATCGGGATAAAGACAGATGGGCTAAAATGGCAATCCTGCAGACAGCGTGCTGCGGTAAATTTACATCTGACAGAACAATCCAGGAATATGTAGATGAAATTTGGCATCTCGACCAGGTAACTGTTACAGAAGAAGAGGTAGAAAATGTATAGTTACAGCTATGGATATGGTGATTTGGGAGAGCATATGCTTAAAAGCTTTGTGATGATCTATCTTGTATGTCTCATGGGCGTACTGATTGTTGCTGTAGGAGCGTATGTCCTGAAAAGCTATGGACTGTATAAAATTGCAGAGAAAAAAGGTATGGAAAATGCATGGGCTGCATGGATTCCATTTGTGAGAACATACTATCAGGGAGAACTTGCGGGAGAAATTGAAATAGGAAGAAAGAAACTGAAAAGACCGGGAATCTGGATGCTTCTTCTTCCGATTGCAGGAAATCTGCTTGTAGCAGCTCTTGTACTGTTCGTAATTGTCGCTGTAGTATTTGCAATGCTGGAGAATTTTGTTGCAGGCAGTTTTATTCTGTCAGCAATACTGCCGGTATTTGTTATCGTCTTTGGAATCGCAGGCACAGCAGTTTCTCTGGGAATTATGGTAGCGCAGCATGCGTTGAAAGTGTTTGTAAACCGAAGAATTTATCAGGGAGCGACAGAAGACAGCATGGCGTTATTCCATGCCGTTGCAGGACTTTTTGTACCTGGCTATGAAGCGGTCTGCATCTTTTATTACAGTAGAAAATATGAGTAAACAGCATATATGAATGAAATCCTCCATATAGTATTGTATGGAGGATTTTTTTATGAGACAGCGAAGACATTATAGATACGGTCAACTTTTTTCTACGGTAGTGGCAATTATTCTCCTTCCGTATATTGTTACAGTATTTATCAACGGTCCGGCAGTATTGACCGGAGCAGAGGTGGGAGAGGACTATCTGTTTGTAGAAGTAGATGGAAAATCAAGAGAAATTCCGGTGGAAGAATATGCGATAGGGATTCTTGCCAGGGAAATTCCGGTAACATATGAGAAAGAGGCGCTGGAAGCTCAGGCGGTCATGCTTCGTACCAGAATGTATAAACAGATTACGGAGGAAGGAAAGTCAAGTATTTTTACTGACAAATATTTTGAAGAGAAAGAGATGAGGAAACAGTGGGGCAGAGTAAAATATGAAGAATATCGGGCAGCGCTTAGGGATGTGTGGCAGGCAACAGAGGGACAGGTGCTTACTTACGGAGACGTTCTGATCACAACGCCGTTTCATCAGCTCAGCAATGGAAGGACAAGATCAGGAAATGAAGTGTTTGGCGGCGAAGGATATCCTTATCTGCAGATTCGAGAATGTCCGAAAGATGTGGAGGCAATGGATCAGACGCAGACGATGCTGATTGAAAAAGGAGACTATGAAGTGATTTCTACAGACAGCGCCGGATATGTATTGCAGATCAGAGAAGGAGAGAAGACGATTACCGGAGAAGAATTCCGCCAGGAAAAGGGACTTGCTTCCGCGTGTTTCGCTCTTCAGGAATATGAGGATAAAATTAGAGTAACAACGCAGGGCAATGGTCATGGAATTGGATTAAGCCAGAATATGGCAAATGAAATGGCGAAAGAAGGAAAGACGCATGAGGAGATATTGGCATATTTTTTTGCAGATACAGTGATTCGGGAAGTGGCGGAAATTTTGTAAAAGAAATGAGAAGCGGAAGAGAATAAGCAAATCGCTTTCTGGCAAAGCTATAGCTAGAGGTGATGAATAATGAATAACAACAGCAATGAAACTCCTACAAAAGGAAAAAAGGGCGCATCTGTAGGTCTTGTAATCTGTTTCGTGGCGGCAGTGGCAATGGTCGGCACATATACATTTAAGAATTATAAGAATTCAGTTGCAGACGAAATGGCAAAATCTCAGGCGAAGCTTGAACAGGAGCTTGCAAGAGCAGAGGAATCAAAGACAACGAATACAACAAATGTCATTCAGGAACAGCAGCAGGAAAATGCAGGGGAAAAGAAAGGTGCCGAAGATACTTCGTTGGAAAATGATAGTACAGAAGGGACAGCACAGGATCATGCGGCAGAAAATAATGCTGTAAAGGAAGAGCCGGATGTTCAGACGGAGAATACAAAAAGTACGTCCGGAACAGCTGCACAGCTGTCATATTCGGAAGCAACAGAAATGCTCTGGCCGGTAGACGGAAATGTGATTATGAATTACAGTATGGATCAGACGGTTTATTTTGCAACGCTGGATCAGTATAAGTATAATCCGGCAATGATCATTGCCGGGGATGCGGGAAGTCAGGTAGTCGCATCGGCACGCGGAATCGTAAAATCCATTGAAGAAAAGGCCGATACCGGGCTGACGATGACACTGGATATTGGAAGCGGATATGAACTTGTGTACGGACAGCTCAAAGATCTGCAGTTTCAGGAAGGCAGCCTTGTAGAGGCGGGAGAGATGATCGGTTATGTGCAGCAGCCGAGCCGGTATTATACAGTAGAAGGATGTAATCTGTATTTTCAGGTGCTGAAAGATGGTGCAGCCGTAGATCCGCTTGATTATCTGGAAGCATAGCAGGAAAAAATAATAGAAACTATAAGGGAAAAAGCGGCAGAAAGCCGGTCTCTAAAAAGCAGATTTCAAATCTGGTGAAGGAGGCCGGTTTTTCTTTATACAGTTGTGATATAATAAATTCTGTGACAGATAGTGAAAAGTGGAAGTTACATTATGACAGTAACTAATAACTGACGCGGGGAAATCTGTTCAGGAGGAAGAGAATGAATTACACATATATTGTAGAGTGCAGTGACGGAACATTTTATACAGGTTGGACAAATGATCTGGACAGAAGAATTGACGCCCACAACAGCGGAAAAGGCGCCAAATACACAAAGACAAGGAGACCGGTTACACTTGTCTATTATGAGATGTTTGAGACAAAAGAAGAGGCGATGCGGCGGGAATATGAGATCAAACAATACAGCCGCAGACAGAAAGAAAAATTGATTGACGGAAATAGTCAAGTAGTATCAGAAAGGCAGACAGAAAGGAAAGGATGGAACGATATGAGAAAAGTTATTTTATTTATTGCAATGAGTCTGGACGGCTATATTGCAGATAAGAACGGCAGCGTTAGCTGGCTGCAGGGACAGGGAGCAGATGAAGAGAATGTAGATACTTACTCTGAGTTTATCAAAGACATTGACACTGTATTTATGGGGTGGAATACCTATCATCAGATCGTAACAGAGCTATCTCCGGAAGAGTGGGTGTATGAGGGACTGAATACTTATGTTTTTACCCACAGGAAGAATACAGAAACATTACCATTTGCGGAACAAATCTATTTTACGGAAGAAGATCCGGTACAGCTTATAAAAGAGTTACAGGAGAAAGAAGGAAAAAATATCTGGATCTGCGGCGGAGCAGAGCTTGTCCGACAACTGAGGGAGGCAGAGTTAATTGACCGTTATCATATTTCAATTATGCCGACATTAATCGGGAAAGGAATACGGCTGTTTGGAGAAAAGGATGAGGAGAACAAACTGCGTTTGATGAAAGTAAATCATTACAATGGAATTACAGAGCTGATTTATGAATTAAGATAATAGTCAGAGCTGCTAATTATAATAGATGATAGCATAAGCATAGCCCGGAGGATAAATTCCGGGCTATGAACGCTTGTGAATCATCTCAGAGAGAGTATCTTATAAAATATATACATACATTAAAATAAAGTGGCAGAAACTTCCAGCCATAACAAAAAGATGAAAGATCTCGTGACTTCCGAAATTCTTGTGACGGTTATTGAAGATTGGCAGTTTCAATGCGTAAATAACGCCGCCGACGGTGTAAATGATACCGCCTGCCAGAAGCCATCCAAATGCAGCAGGACTGAGAGCATCGACAATCTGACTGTAAGCGAGGATGCAGGTCCATCCCATTCCGATATAGAGAAGAGAAGATACCCATTTCGGACAGAATACCCAGAACGCCTTGAGAATGATTCCGACTGTGGCAATGGCCCAGACGAGCGTCAGCAGGATAACGCCGGTGTGCTTGTCGAGTACAAGAAGACAGACTGGTGTGTAGCTTCCGGCGATCAATACAAAGATCATCATGTGATCCCATTTTTTCAGAGCAGTATTTACTTTTTCAGAAATATTGAATGTATGATAAGTCGTACTTGCAGCATAGAGAAGAATCAGGCTGATAATATATACGGTAAGTGCAAAAACAGCTGTATGGTCAGGATTGTGCGCCGCCTTAAATAATAATGGAAATGCGCCAATAATTGCGGCAACCATAGCAATAAAATGAGTAATAGCACTTCCGGGATCTTTAATCTTATCTAAAGTCATAACATTACCTCCAATAAACAGTAAGTAGTTTTCAAAACCACGTCATGTGATATGGTATATATTATACTCTTTTGTTGAAAAAATCAACCCTGGATTCTTATTTTTTTGAATTTCAAAGTATTATTTGCAGGACACATCAATCTATTGGAAGAATGGAAAAACTGGCATGGTTTAAAATGAAAAAATTGGATATTTTAAGAAAGCCAGTATTGTGTTAGCATAGGTGTACAGAAAAAGGAGGAAGTCATCTATGAAAAACACAAATGGAAAAATTATGAAGCTGGCACAGACAGCACTGATGGCAGCGTTATGTTATGTATCTTTTACATTTTTACAGATTAAAATTCCGATGCCGGGCGGAGCAGATGCAACGTCTCTTCATATTGGAAATGCATTTTGCGTATTAGGAGCGCTTTTCCTCGGCGGATGGTATGGAGGTATGGCGGGAGCCATCGGTATGACGATTGCCGATCTTATGGATCCAATCTATATCGTAGGAGCGCCAAAGACATTTGTATTGAAATTATGTATCGGATTGATTACAGGATTTGTGGCACATCAAATTGCCCATATCAATGAGAGTACAGATAAAAAATATGTATTTAAGTGGAGTGTGATCGCGTCAGTCGCAGGACTTGGATTCAATGTTGTGGCAGATCCGCTTGTAGGATATTTCTATAAACAATATATCCTGGGACAGCCGCAGGAGATGGCAAGCGTTCTGGCGAAATGGAGTACTGCAACAACATTTGTTAATGCAGTTGTTTCTGTAATTTTAGTTGGATTTATGTACAATGCACTTAGACCGGTTTTGATTAAAACAGGAATTCTTGTTACGAGAGGAACTGTTCACAGAAATGCATAGTGAATCTTTGAAATAATTTTATTTTTAATGAAGTAAAGAAGAGGGATGCCGAATCAATCATCATTTGATCTGGCATCCCTTTGAATTACTTATTAGATATTAAGACTTCTGATTAGCCGAAGTATCTCTTTAACAGACCTTCGAATGCTTTTCCGTGACGAGCCTCGTCTCTAGCCATCTCATGAACTGTATCATGGATTGCATCAAGGTTAGCAGCTTTAGCACGTTTAGCAAGGTCAAATTTACCTGCTGTAGCGCCGTTCTCAGCTTCAACTCTCATCTCAAGGTTTTTCTTTGTGCTGTCTGTTACAACTTCACCTAATAATTCAGCGAATTTTGCAGCATGCTCTGCTTCTTCGTAAGCAGCTTTTTCCCAGTAAAGTCCGATTTCCGGATATCCTTCTCTGTGAGCTACTCTAGCCATTGCAAGGTACATACCAACTTCTGAACATTCACCTTCGAAGTTAGCTCTTAAATCAGCGATGATATCTTCGCTTACGCCCTGAGCTACTCCAACAACATGCTCTGCTGCCCAAGTTCTTTCGCCAGCCATTTCCTGAAATTTCTCTGCCGGAACGTGGCACTGTGGACATTCAGCTGGTGCATTTTCTCCTTCATAAACATAACCGCATACTGTACAAACCCATTTTTTCATTGTGATCATTCTCCTTTTCTTTATTAAAAAATTATTTTTGTTTTGAATTGATAATAGTAATTGTTACTGATATTAATTTACCATATTCTTACTGTAATGTCAAGACTTTTTGGATAATTTTTCTTTTTGGTTTTCGATCGTCTGCTCAGCCGCATGCTTCAGGCATTCGCCGCATTTACCATAGAAAACAATATTGTGCTTTTCGATTTTTCCGTCAAAGTTTTTCTCTGCAAGTTCATTGATGTGATCCATTGTATCGATATCAAGATCAAACAATCGGTTACATTCGGAACAGTAGAAGTGGTAATGTGGTTCAGTCCTTCCGTCAAAGCGGTCACCACCATCGGAGGTTGTGATTTTTGTAGCCTCACCGATATCGGCAAGCAGATTCAGATTGCGATAGACAGTTCCAAGACTGATGTTCGGAAAATCTTTTCGAACATGCGTATATACCATATCTGCAGTTGGATGTTCTTTCGTAGAATTTAGAAATTCTTTGATCGATTCGCGCTGCCTGCTGTATTTTAATGCAGCCATACAATGTCCTCCTTTCTAGTTTTAATAATAGTAATGATTACTTTTATTGTATTTTAGTTTATTCATGTACAGAAGTCAATACAATCATGCAAAATGTAACAATTTGTAATAATTTATATGTTTTATGTATAAAAAATGACAAATCATCCATAATATGTCGATAGAAAATCCTTATAAAAGCGTTGACAAACGGAGTTTATATGTTAGAATATAAAACGT
>NZ_QRVX01000019.1:0-46486 GCF_003458885.1 Coprococcus sp. AF21-14LB
CTTCTAATTCTTCCAATGATGACTGATTTAACTTTGTCAATGTAGTTTCTATCAAATCGTCCAGATTGCCTGTATATTCATATTTTTTTCCATCTTTAAATAACAAGTCATTAAAAAACAAATAAAATGCTAAAAATCTTGTAACTAAATAAGAGCCTTTCATCCTCGATCTTTTTTATACTCAATACGTGTAGCTTGCAAAAATTCCTGTGATGCAACTACTTCAGTTATCATATTTAACCCTCTGCCATGATACAGAGCATTTCTAATTTCTTGCTTATTTAATTTTGTTCCACCCCTATTAACTCTATCAAAAATATCAAATAATATTTTGTCCGGCGTAGGTGGTAAAATCACATGTGAATATACTTGATAATCTTCCAACTGAGACTGATATATTGATAATCTTCCAACTGAGACTGATATATTCCCAATTCATCTACTAAATTCTTGAATTTTTTTCCATTCAAAAATTTCAATATCTTTAATGATTTTAATGGAAAACCATCACTTAAAAAATCAAATAATGTTGATAATCTTTGCTTTCCGTCAACCACTACATATGTAGAATTGTTCTGCTGTTTGAAATAAAATATTGGTAATGGTAAGCCCATTAAAATACTTTCTATCAATTCACACTTCTGTTTAGGACCCCAAACTTCATTTCTTTGAAAATCAACTTCTAATATCAATTGCTTTTTCTTATATTTCCTGTAAAGTTCATATATTGAAAAATCCTTTTTCGTTACCCTAACAGACTCAAAAATTGGCTTTTCCTCATCTCCAAAGTACTCTAACTCATTTTAATTCTTCTTCATTTTCCAATAAAACTTCATCTTCTATTGACATTTGACTCATCCCTGCCTTCCTATTTTATATTAAAAAACACAATGTATCAGAGCACCCGAATCGTTATCATCTCATCAAGTCCAATCTCTCCAATATCACATTCTTCTTTTCCACGAAGATATGTCTGCATATGGTAAAACATCATACACTCCCTAAGGTATTTCAACAACTCTTGTGTCCGACGTTTATATCCATATGCTTTTAATAATGTCCGTAGTTTCATTCTCACATAATCTTGTCCGTCCAAATAAAGAATCTGCACTCGTTTCATTTTGAAAAATAAATCAATATCAAAATAATCCGTAATGAAGGCTTCTTCTTCCACATCCTTACCAAAAGAATGAAAATCTTTCTGAATAGCTGGAAACTCCTTATCTATTTCTGGTTTGTCGCACAAATAATCTGTCCAATAATGCACATCCAAATATAATTGACGCAAATTTGTTCGATAATATGGACTTAAATATTGATTATCTTCTTTCCAAATTTTTTCCAACATGATACTCGCTGTCTTAGTTCCCATGTCCAGACTATGTATGATACAAGCAAGATCAAATGAATCATAATATAACTCTATCAATTTTATCCCCCTTCACACCATTACATTGTCTACAAAGTATCTGCAAATTCTCTGCCACAGTTTTTCCACCTTTATTCATTGGTATCACGTGGTCTACCTGAAAGAAAATACGGTCTTTGCCTTTTGCTCCACAACAAGCACAGGTATAATTTCCATCTGTATCTTTTGACTTAGCAAATGCTGTATCTCGAAGATTTTTTTCCAGTTCCGGATTTACCTTTCCAATCTCAAACAATGGTAAATCCTCCAGCTTTCTAATACCTCGCTGCACGTTTTCTTCTTCATCATAAATATGCGGATTAGACAGTTTTGTTAACTCTATATCCAGTTGCCTCCAGAAATACAATTTTCGTCCAAAAAACAGTTTTAACAAATTATCATCACTATTTTCCCATAAGGCATTTACATATTCTGTTTTCTGTCTCTGCCCCATATCCTCATCCCAAATATGTTTTGCAATCGCAGCGACATCTAACTTGCTTCTGTCTATATCATCAAATGAATAGAACTGAGGAGAAGTTTCGTACTGGGCATAATACTTTAAAATTCGTATCACATCTTTTTCTTCATATGGCGGTATCATTTCTCCTAAGAAAAACGTGTTTCTACATTGCTCAGCCATTTCCTCAAGCAATTCTTCTGTCGGATATTCTTCTTCACACTGAAAATTTTGGAACAGACTTGGTAAGCCTTTCATCAATTCTTCATATGCTTTTTTCGTACTGTCATATACCATCACTTGATAGGAAGAATCCACTCCATTTTCTTCCAAATAGGTAAACGCATACATTCCAATCGGAATTCTTTGTACAAATGGTACTTTTTCTAATACTGTGGTATCTACAGAATCGTCAAGCACAGAAGCAAACTCTTCTATTTTAGAAATCGCTATCATGCGTAATTCATGCTTCATATGCTCTGTTGAATTATCTGTAAATTCATTATTTCCACTGAACAGACTGTCTGGATTTACCCACGCAATATGTTCATTCCAATTATCTACAAAAGAAACTATATATGCTGAAGAAGTTCCGCCAGCAGCTTCTCCTCTAAGTGCCCGTCCTATCATCTGTGTCATAAGGATTGTAGAAACAGTTGGTCTTGCTAAAAATACTGTTTTGGTTTGTGGCAAGTCCACTCCCTCTGTCAAAATATTTACATTCACAAGTACCTTTACTTTTCCTTCTCTATATTCTTCTAATTTCCTCTCGTTGTCTTCTTTGCTGATTCTCACTCCTGTCACAGAATCTTTTACATCAGACACAATGAACTCCGACTTTATTCCCTCTTTATTAAACAACGCACTTAGATGAATTGCATGAACTACATTGATTGCAAATACTATAGTCTGTCCATACTCTTTCTCTTTTGCCTTGTATGTCTGGACAATCAGCTTGTTTCGTGCTGCACTATCTGCCATTTGTCCTGCTACATCTTCCGGCAATACGTCCAATCGTTGGATACTCTCCCAACCATTCAAACCTAATGATTCTCCATACATTTCATCTGTGTAATAACTTTCAAAAATAGGTTTTGATAAAATACGTCGATTTATCAACTCTTTTAACCCTATCTGATATGTAATACCTATGTTTCCATGAACCGCCTTTCCACCTTGTAAACCGTCCTCATAAATTTTTGCCAAAAGTCCCTGTTCCCCATCAGCAGTACGGAATGGTGTAGCAGTCAATCCAATCAATTTTACATTTGATACCTTTGTTTTTACATAATCAATTACTTTTCGATAAGTTTTGGCAGTAGAATGGTGTGCTTCGTCTACAATTAAAAAGATTTCCTTTTCGCCCTCGATCCATACATCTAAGCACTGTAAATTTCTACCTATGCTATCCTTGCTCATAATCAACAAATTGTCCGTGGGTTGAATATCAATAGTTCTATCATGGGTAGATGCCCCAGATATAATCCTATACTGGAAGGACGGAATATGTGGTATTACCTCTGAATACGCAAACTTCTGAAAAGATTCTGCTGCTTGGTCAAGTAACATCTGACGATGTGCAATCCACAATATTTTCTTTTTCTGGTCCAGTGCATTTCTTAAAAGCCACATAGAAGCTGTGTACGTTTTTCCTCCACCAGTAGGAAGTACAATCATGGTGCTATACTTCGCATTTTTATTCATAATATCGAGATTTTCCATTGCACATTTTTGATGTTCATATGGTATTCTCGCATTTGCTCCCTTTTTAGGAAACACTTTTCCAAACGATTTCACTTCTATGTAATCTTTTTCCATCATTCGTAACCTCTAAATTTATTATATTTTACGCATTTACCATTCGTTGCCTTTTCTGTGCTTCAATCAAGGTATCTCGTAAATCGGTCTCTATCTCTATCATTTTCACTTCAATATCGAATTGTCTGATACATTTCGCAAGAACAGATGTACCTTTTATTTTTTTTATCTCATCTTCATCACATACTACAATAATTTTTCTGTATATCTTTCCCTCAATTTTTTCAAGGAGAAGCATTTTCAGAATATCATTTGCAATCTTATTATCTTGAGCTTTCTTGGGTTTTCCAATATGTGCATAAATTTCTCCAATTATCCCATCCGCTTTAGAATAAAAATCGGGTTGCATGAATGTATTGCCTACAAAGATTTTTGCATTTTCTACCAACTCCACGCCCAACCAGTCATTTACCTTCTGAAAAATAATCTGCTCTGCCATTTGTTGCTCAATAGAACTTGATTTTTCTTCTTTTCCCATGACAACCCTCCTCAAAATTGTAATGAATACATAAATAGTTTACCACATACATTTCTATAATTCCATTATAATACGCCATAAAATCGTAAATAGGACAGTCATCAGACCGCCCTCCAATCTACGCATATACAATTTCTTTCAACACTGCTTCCTCCGCACTATGCTGGATATTATTACACATTCCAACCCACAACATCTGATTTTCTACCTTCAACTGTTCCGTCACTCCCTGCTTTTCTTTCATCTGCTCCACCAGTCTGTCCATCATCTGATTACACTCTTCGTCAATCTGATGCAAATGTTTATTTAACTTTCCAGCAAGCACCAGCTCCAGATATAGTCCTTTCCGATGCTCCTGCAAATATGTCTTTCTCAACATTCCATACTTTCCAATCGGATACTCTGTCTCTTCCGGGAGGTACAGGTCTGGATAATACAGACCGTCCTCTCCTAAAGTATAACTGATTCCATTTTCTCCCATAATGTGTTTCTCCATGATTGTCCTCCTATCTTGCTCCCCGATCTTTGTTCTGACTACGGGTATGCTGTTTATTTTTCTGTTCATTCTGTATTTCTTGTTTCTTTTCTGCCAGCTTCGCCCTAATACCATGCGCTACTGGCTCTTTTCCTGTTTCTTTCTTCCATTTTTCTATTGCAGTTCGATACTGACTATACTCAGTTTGAGAAGCCTTAAAATCCTTTAAAAATTCCTGTACACTTCTATATCCGATTTTCTGCACAATCCTTGGAAGATAATCTTTCATATCTCTAATCTGGCTTTTCAGTTCATCAATTTCTTTCTGCAATTCTTTTTTCTTTCTTCCTTTAAACCATCCCGTGACTTCTGACAGTTCTTTCTTCTTTGCAGAAAGCTGTTTTTGTTTCTGTTGAATTGCACCGTTTTGATCTTCCAGTTCTTTATTCACTTTAAATAGTTTCGGATACTTTGATGCAAGCCCCGTCATTTTAGGTTGTTCCGGTTCTGCCTTTTCTTCTTTTGTTGTCTTGACTGCTGCCGTGCTATTTTCAGCAACATGCTCTGGGTGTTCTGCTTCCGTTTGCTCTGTCTGTTTTGGCACTTCCCTGGGTTTCTTAAAAAGCACACTTGCTATCAAAAACTCCAATGCCTCGACCGCCACTGTTACAACTCTGGAAAATAATCGTGGTCTGTTTCCACGCCGGGCAATTGATTCCCTGATTGGCTCCGTGATTTCTTTCCGCTTCACTTCCATTATCTTCAGTTCCGGCACTCCACTAATCAATGCCATATCAACAGCTCTGTTCCATTCCCGGCGTTTTTGATTATCCGCTTCTATTTCCTGTGCCTTCGGATTATTTTTTCCGATTTTCTTTGTTGCAAGATAAACACTGCCACGCTCAAATACCTGTAGTTTCTGTTTCTCGTCCTGCACATAAATATTGATTAAATCTGTATAAGAATGCTTTACCTCATCCAGAAATGAATTGCACTTGAAGCGTTCATCTTTCGCAGTAAACAGCTTCTTCTCATAGACTTCTCCTTTCTTCACAATACTGCAGCCTTCTCGAATTTCGCCATCTTCTCCTAATATCTCTTTCTTGGTTCGGACATGTTTTCCATTTTCATCATAAAACATATTTCTGCTGGCAATCTTAATGATTGGTTCATCCAGTAGTTTCCGTTCTGCAAATATCAAATGAATGTGATAATTGGTCTTTCTTTTATTGTGGTGCAAAGCAGCAATACACTCTGTTCCATAATTCTGTTTAAAATGATTTGTAAAAAGCTGTAGCAATCTATCCGGCTGATATTCTGTAAAACTCTCTGGCAAAGCAATGATCAGTTCTCTTGCCTCAATACATTTTCCTTCTGTTCCACTTTTTGCAAATTCTTCCTGATTACATTTTGCAAGTTCCCGCCAGAATTTCCGTTCTGTGGTTTCATAAACTGCATAGAGGTTTTCTTGTTTTGCATGACTGGATATATAAGTGATCCTGCCTTTTACATTGCTTAGTTTTGTCATTTGAATAAATGAATTTCTTCCGATAGGCACTCCCTCCTTGTCTTCGGCAAAATAAATTCTGCCATATCATTTGTGAGTGGATGCATCGGCATCCGTTTACGAACTATCCGCCTGTCGGCGGAACAGCTCCCGGCAGCGAAATATCCTGAGTACAAATCTTTGATTTGTGCGATGGGTGTATTTCGCTCTCAAACGCCGAGGGCTTTGTGAGATACTACCTGCTTATGCCATAACTTGTCTTTAGTTTTTTATTTTGGGCGTATCCGCCCTCTTTTTCTGCCCGTATCCGGGCTTATTTTTTCACTAACAACAAACCGACTATTACTCTTCCTGTCTGCTTTATTCCGGTATCCTTGCCCGTACATACTCCAGATCTCCGCAATACGGTGTTCCAACCAAATACCATTCTCTCGCCAGATTCATTTCCATTCGTGTCTTTACCCACTGATCATCAACTAGAACTTCCAGACATTCTCCACAGTGAAATCCCGTATCAATCCATAAGTCTGATGACAATAATCCATATCTTTTGTTATAACTGTTGTAACCTAATCTTCCTTCTCTCATGGTGTCATTCTCCCTTCATTTATCATTCCGCAGGGACGCCCTGAATCAGGGCCCCCTTTTGAAAAGTTTTTTCTTCGCCAATCAACTACCGGCTACACCTTACAGACCTTCTCTTTGTTTGCTATCTACAGGTGCGTGGCACGCTCCTGTCATAAGGTCCTCAAGCAGAATCCTTACCAACGAAAGTACTCATGCATTCCACACTTATCCAAGTACTCTTGTCTTGCCTTTTCCTGTTCTTCCTCGGTTGGTGCTGTTTTGAATGTTGTATATAACTGACGTTTTACCATACTGTCTAATTTTTCCATCAATGCTTTTTCTATCTCCGTCAGATATTCTTCGTTCCCGGCAAGATGATACTGGAACAATGCCAGTAATAAATCTTTTGGTATCTGTACCTGTAATTTTCTTTCCATGTTTCTCCTTTCCGTGACGGTCGTGACGATAGTGACGATATTTTCGCTACCGTCACGCTATATAAAATACCGTCACAACCGTCACATATCGTCACGCTTGTTTTCCAACAAATGTCAATCTGATTTTTCTTCCATCGTGTCCCCGTTCTGTTTTATACTGGATTCCATAATCCAGAATCAGACGTTCCAGGCTGACATTTAATTTTCGTGATAATGCGTTCGGCTGCATTTCCACCTGCAATACTTCCACAAGCTCTGTTGCTGTTCCTGCCCACTCTAGTGTAGTTTCTGTTACAAGCTCTTTGATTTTTTCCAACACTGGATCTTCTGGTTCTTTCCAAAGTTCCGTTTCTGTCTTGGTAAGTTCCCAGACACATCTCTCCCGGTTAAAGTTCAACCATAGTTTCTGATCCTGCTGGTCACGCCCTGCCACTTCCAGAACTGCCTTATTATCTGTCCGTTTTTCTTTCTGCATGACGAACGCTCCATCCGCAGCTCCAAGCAATCCATTCGTACCGGAAATCATATCAAAACTATCTGAAGATTCCATTTTCCTTGTATGATGCACAACCAGAAAACAGATACCATATTTATCACTGAATGCTTTCAGCTTCGTTACAATCTCATAATCGCTGGCATAACTGAATTTATCTCCACCGACCTCTCGAACCTTCTGAAGAGTATCAATGATAATCAATCTTGCGTCTTTATGCTCTGTTACAAACGTTACAAGCTGTTTTTCCAGTCCGTCATTGAGCGATTTAGATTTTGTAGCGAAATAGAAATTCTCACTGCCTTCCATTCCAAACATCTGTGATAACCGCTTTTGCAACCTTGCATAATCATCTTCCAATGCCAGATACAGAACCGTTCCCTTTCTGACTGAAAAGCCCCACAATGGAAGTCCCTTACTGATGTGATACCCGATCTGTGCCATAAAGAATGATTTTCCAATTTTCGGCGAACCAACAAACAGGTAAGTTCCGTTATACAGAAGTCCATCTACAATTGGCAGTTTTGGTGGATATGCGGTATCGTATAATTCCATCATAGAAACTATTTCCAGATCATCTGGATTCTTTTTATTTGCTGATTTTGCTGCACTTTCCGCATTATTTGTGGCTTGCAGATTGCCCTTACCGGGCAAATCTGCTATACTTTGGTTGGTTTTTAAATTTTGTAATGGCTGTTCCACATCTGCGCCAACAGATGCAATCGGAGCAGTCATTTTTTCTTTTACTGTCATTCACTATCCCCTTTCAATCCATACAATGTCTCTGCAACCAATCTCAGGGTACTCAGCAACTCTTCGTTTTCCTCACTGCATTTTTCCAGATGTTTCAATTCTTCATAAATCTCTGCCATCTGATTTCGCAATGCTTTATAGACTCTTGGGTTCCCCTGTACCACAATTTCCCGATCAGTTAATCGTTTTGTGATATAGTCCTGCTTGCTAAGTCCTGACAATCGGACACATGCATCAATCTGCTCTGCTTCTTCCGGTGATACCCGGAATGCTACGATTTTGTTTCTCCATCTTCCTTTACTGTCCAGATTTTTCTCCATTTAATTTTTCCATCCTTTCAATATCCAGCTGTTCTGCCATCTGTGTCTGCTCACTTGGAAACAGATGTGCATATCGGTAAGTGATATCAATGCTCTCATGTCCCATTCGATCTGCAATTGCTAATACCGTAAATCCCATATTGATCAATAACGATACATGGGAATGTCTCAAATCATGCACACGGATTCGCTTCACCCCAGACACTTTTGATCCTCTGTTCATTTCATGATGCAGATAAGATTTGGAAATCGTGAAAATCCGTTCGTCCTCTTTCGGCTCATACAGCATTTTCAGATAATCCTGCATCTCATCACACAAAAACTGCGGTATCTTAATGGTTCGATTACTTTTTAATGTCTTTGGTGGTGTAATCACATCTTCCCGGTGCAACCTCTGGTAGGACTTGTTAATCCGTAGTGTATGCGTTTCAAAATTGAAATCTGCCGGTGTAAGTGCTAATAATTCGCCCATGCGAAGCCCACACCAGTAAAGTATTTCAAACGCATAATAGGAAACAGGCTTGTCCATCATGGCATCTGCAAATTTCAAATATTCTTCTTTTGTCCAGAACAGCATTTCCCGGTGTTCCTCTTTTCCCATATTTCCTGCTTTCTGTGCTGGATTAGATGGAAGATGGTAAAAATTAACTGCATGGTTGAAAATAGCACTTAACTGACTGTGAATTTTCTGCAGATAAGAGGCGGAATACGGCTTTCCATTTGGCTGCCGGATCGCAAGCAATTCATTCTGCCATGCAATAATGTCCCTTGGCTCAATTTCTCCTATTTTACGCTTTCCGAAATAAGGAAGAATTTTAGTTCTGGCAATATTTGTTTTCGTTCCCCAGGTATTATCACGAATTCGATTTTGCATATCCTCCACATAAATCTCATAAAAGCTTTCGAAAGTCATATCCAGTTTGGCTTCTTTCTTCAGCAATAGCTCTCGTTCCCACATCTGTGCTTCTCGTTTTGTAGGAAATCCTCTTTTTGATGACTGGTGCGTTTCTCCTGTCCAATCGGTATAACGATAGACTACTCGCCACTTTCCAGTGGCATTATCTTTATGAATACTCATACAAATTCTCCTCTCTTTCTCTTACATTTCGCTGTAACATACTTTTTTGCGGAAATAATTGGTGTTTACTCTGCCAGCTACCGTAAGATAACCCAGCTTCTGTAATTCTTCATTTAGCTGTTTGACAATCTTATAAGCATAAGACTTGGAAACACCCAGTTCCGCTGCAACTTCTTCTACTGTCATAAAAGTTCTGTTCGTCACATCGCATCTCTCCTTTCTATCTTAACGTATTTTGTTTAGGTTATTACATTTGCATGATACTAAACATTTTAATTTAAGTCAAGAGATTTTATGAGAATATTAAATTTTTTTGTTTAAGTTCTTCTTGCTATCCGAAATTGCTCATGCTATACTGAACCTAAACAGAATTGTTTTATTTTCTATCACAATTAATTACGGCAACACAAATGACCACTATAAGGAGGCAAACAAGAATGGCAATCGGACAACGTATCAAATATTTTCGTAACCGCATCGGCATGACACAAAAGCAACTCGGAGAACAACTGGGATTCATGGGAAAAACCTCAGATGTCCGCATGGCTCAGTATGAATCTGAAGCCAGAGTTCCTAAGATTGATCTTGTAAAACAAATGTCTCAGATCTTTGATATCAATACTCATGCCTTAACAGTTCCAGATATTGATACTCACATAGGTCTGATGCATACACTATTTGCACTGGAAGATATGTATGGTCTAAAGGTAAAAAATGTAGATGGGCAGCCTCATCTCTGCCTTGACTCTTCCATATCTACTCCCGGCTCCTCTGTCGATGAAATGCTTCGTTCATGGATGGAACAGGCTGACAAACTGAAAAACGGTGAAATCAGCAAGGAAGAATATGATGAATGGAGATATAAGTACCCGGAACTGGATACTTACCAGAAACGTGCCAAGGTACCATCTCAGGAATTGAGCGACTACCTTGTACAGGGATTACTTGATAAGAAAAAGAAATAATAGAAAAGAAAAACCTTACTGATATTCAGTTTTTTATTTCTGAAAATCAGTAAGGTTTCTTTATATACGTTATGAAATAAAATTTTTATCTCTTGAATAACCACAAAATGTTGCCATTTTGTTTCCAATCACTAAACAAATTTGTTTGCAGCCCGCATAAATACTGAGTTCTTATAATTGTGTGGATTACTCGAACTCTTCCCGAGTTTTTTATCGGCAACTCATAAATGCTGATATTCCCTGCATTTCAGGCATCTCTATTTCGCTAAATATCGCTCTTTTCGCATCGTTTTCAAAGTTTTTAGTAGCAAATTAGTTGCAGTATCTGCACCGATAATTTTCCATCGGCTTGATATAATCTACTTTTTTATTACTCACAATGAATAAATTCTTGTGGCTGTCAGGTTATCTATTACGCCTGCTGCCACAGCCAAAACGAAAGGAGCATTACCATGAGTAACAAACATAAAAATCCAACCATCAGCTTCAGAATTACTGACGCTGAACGAAAACAAATCGAAGCCCGGATTCTTGCCAGTGGAATGATGAAGAAAGATTACTTTGTCCGTTCCTGCATCTATAACCGCATCTGTGTTGTTGGTAAGAAAGAAACTATATATCCTTTGATACAAACTGTAAATGCGTTGTATCTGCAATTACATGAAATGCAAAAGGAATTTACCGCATTAGACTGCACTCCCGATACTCTTCCTTCATCAGAAGCCATTAAGGACTTACAGATTGAATACACTAATATGCTAACAGCTATTATCGACCTGCTAGATGGTGCAAAATATTTGTGGGAGGAAGACTGTCATGAACAACAATTTTAATTTTCAATTTGGTATGTATGATCCTGCTACGGACTCCATCATTGTTAATACCGGCAAGAACTCTATTCTTGTTATCCGTTGTAAGGAATGTAATTCCATAGTAATCTTTGATGACCCAAATGATATTGTATATTTGTACCGGTTGGCAGAGGAATCGCCTCTTCTGTACGCCAAACTGGCATTGAAAGACAATGGCTTGCAGGGTTATGTCGACGCTATGAATGAATTTAACTGAAACAATTTCCATTCCATCGCACCAGTCTCATGCTTTTCATGGGGCTGGTGTAATTACCATTCAAAATCATCCGGATATTCTACCTTCGGATCATGTAATTCATATATCGTTGTCTTGTATTCTTTTGCCCAATATCGCAAATCAGCTTCCATATTCATATAGGCTTGAGGTTTCTTTACAATACGTTTGGCAATATTTCGAAGCTTGTCCTTTCTTTTTTCAACATCTGTTTTTAGCAATTCTATATTACATTTATCAATATAATGTGTGGCATAATATAGAAAACTCTCATCCGCTCTTTGCATTAATTGTATGAGCTTTTCTAATTCTTCGTCGCCAATTGCTTCTCCGAGCGCCTGCCATATTCCCGCGCACAAAACATCCAAATTTGCTTTATCTCTAATATAATCTGAATATGGAATCGTTGGCAATTGATCGTCTATATCTGTACGTTTGCCTTTCGCTCCGTAATATTCAGACGAGAAAATGTACATCTTTGGAACCGATGCCGCCACAAAAACTGCCTCCGGGAATAATACCTATACACTGTAATACACATTCTGAGTAGGCGTAATTTGTTCATGCCATTTCATAATGTCCTCTCGCATTCCATTATCTTCCAAAACAATATCTCTATCACCCATAAAAGCATGTCGTATATCATAGCATATTCCTAGCAATCGATTCTTAACTCCATAATAAATCTCAGTCTGGTCGTCGTCTAATCCCGTTATTCTGTATATACTTTCTACCAGTTCATAAAAATCCTTATAATCTCCCTGTATTGTAATGCCTGCCAAATGTTCTGTCGGTTTTGTCTGTAGCACTTTGATACACCTCCGTCATATGTACATTTTCCTTCTCATATCGTTCCCCAAGCTGTGGAATAATTTAAATATTTCCTTTGTGGTTGAGGTGACAGAGGAAGTGACATTCCTTATCACCTCATTGTCACTTCCTATTTAAGTTTCCGTACTAATTCTCTTTCCTAACCACATCATAACCACTTTGGTTAAGATGTGGTCATGATATGGAACATCATCTCTCAATAATTCTAAATTCCTATCGCAAGTATCAGCTTAGTCTCACTATTATTCAAATACGCCTACTTAACCGCATTTTAACGACTTTTTTCAGTATCATCCAGTCTCATCCGGTATCAAATCTCATGAGACTATGTTGAGACTAACTTGAGACTGCATGAGACTAAGTCAATTCAAAGTCCATCTATATTGTCTTTTGTTACGCATTACTCATCATCCGTGATTTCCCAGTGTCCGCTAAAACCACGTCCAACATAACATACATTATCCATTTCCTTTATATGGCGTTTAATTGTTTTAGAACTTACACCTAATACAATTGCCATCTTTTCTGTACTTATTTTTCTGTCCTTACGAATCAAGTCCACAATCTGAACATCTAACTTGTCTTGAGGGACATCTTGAGGGACATCTTGAGGGACATCTTGAGGGACATCATAGTTCAGGTTCGGCATCACTACAGTAAATTGATATCGATCTGAGCGGAATGATGGTTTTTTGCTCTCATTATAATTTATTTGAAATTCATATCCACTGATAATCTTTCCAAACCCACTACCTTTACGCTCCATATATCCAAGCCGATTAAATACATCGGCAAGAACCGGATTTCTTCTGGTTGAAGGAACTGTAAGAGGATCTCTGTCCTGAATCATGGAACCATCCGGCATTCCTCCCGGAGAATAGATTTCCATTCTGTCATCATATATGTCAATATGCACTTCACTTCCATTTACCAGATAGTCACGGTGAGCCAAAGCATTTACAAGTGCTTCGTGATAGCTTCGCTCTACATACTCCGGCATTTCTTCTCTTGAATTCGCAGTCTTACGCCACTTCATTTTACAATTACGCTTGATGAATGCCTCTCCATTTTCAATCAGGGAAATAACACTACCTGAATACTCCGCATCATCTAACGCATCAACAGCGCCACCGCTTTTATTTAATCCATTCCACCTTGTGCAAAATAATCTTGAACAACGAATCGGACTTTCATCAGCAAGTAATGCCCCTGCATTTGTTAATTCGCCCTGCTCATTTACTAACCCAAATGAAATCAAATCTTTATCATCAAAGCTATTGCCAGTCCATTTTTTATATCTTTCTTTAAGCTTTGAAAATGCATAATCTTCCACCTTATAGGTAGAATTCTGTGAATCATATGATGTATTCTTTCCTCTAAGAACAAGACGCTTCAATTCAGTCGCAGTTGCCTTTACACTTTCATTTCCAACACGAACATAAGCTTCCAGTACACCATCTCCTGAATAATAATATGGTGTCTCGTCGCCTTTATACACATCAAGTATGACCAAAACCTTCCCATCTTCGGTTTTATGGAATCTAAGCTTAAACTCCGGTATCGGATCAAGTCTTGTCTTAATTACTTCACTAATCTTTTCTGCATCACCTTCCGGATCTTCAAGTCCGATAACCATCCCCTCATTAGAAATACCAAAAATCAATGCTCCACCAAATGTATTTGCAAAAGCACTTACACTTTTACACCAACTTTTAGGTTTCTTTTCTTCCAGTGCACGCTTTTTATCATATTCAGTTGCTTCACCAATTAAATCTTTTATATTCATAACAAACATCCACTTTCTGTTTTAATAATAGTCTTTGCTTAATTCAATTTTTTATACAACTTATCTACTTCTGCCTCATAGTTACGGTATGTTTCAGAATCAAACAAAACCCATTCTACAAGGTCAAAGCTATTCTTGTTATCCTCCAAAAATCTGCTTACCGTCTTTACCGCTATCTTTGCTGCAAGTTCTACTGGAAAGCTATACACTCCGGTTGATATAGAAGGAAATGCGATACTTCTTATCCCATGCTCAAGTGCCACCTGCATTGAGTGAAAGTAGCAACTTGCAAGAAGTTCCTCTTCCTTACTTCTGCCTCCATTCCAAATCGAACCCACAGTATGTATCACATAATCGCATGGCAGATTATATGCTTTTGTAATCTTTGCCTGACCTGTCTCACAACCATGAAGAGTCCTACACTCTGCTAAAAGTTCCGGTCCTGCTGCCCTGTGAATTGCACCGTCAACTCCACCTCCTCCTAAAAGAGAGTTGTTTGCAGCATTGACGATTGCCTGAACATCTGTAATCTTCGTAATATCACCTTTTATCGTCTTGATTAAATACATCTTTCCACCTGCCCAATTCTTATATTACTATTCCATTGCAATGGTCAATCTCATGCTGAATAATCTGTGCTGTCCATCCAGAATACTTTCCATGCTGTTTCTTAAAGTTCTGATCAAGATAGTCCACTTCTATTTCCTGATATCTCGTGCATGGTCTTACGCCTTTCAGCGAAAGACATCCTTCCTCAGTCTGATACACTCCGGATTTCTTTGTAATTATCGGATTTATCATTGCAAATTGAAATGGTCCGGCTGCTACTACAATGATATTCTTTTTTACCCCAATCATATTGGCAGCCATACCAACACAGTGTTCTAAATTTGCTCTAAGTGTATCAAGCAAATCAGTCACAATCTGTTTATCTGCCTCTGTTGCATCCACTGACTTCTGTGCCAGAAACAACGGATCATACATTATCTTCTTTACCATTAATTCCATCCCTTCCATACATCAGGCTGATATCCAAGTGTAGATTGTTTTCCATTTCTTACTACTGGTGTTTTAATTACCTGCGGATTCTCAAGTACCTTTTCCAGTTTATCTTCATCAGCAATATACTTAATAAGAGCAAGCGTATCCTGGTCTTTACCATCCCAGTTAATCATGTTTTCAAGTCCACCATTAGCCTGTGCAACAGAAGTAAACTCTCCCTTACTCATGCCTTTTTCTTTCATATCAATGAACTGATATTTAATGCCACGCTCCTTGAAGAAGCGTTCTGCTTTCTTTGTATCATTACATTTCTTAGTTCCAAAAATCTGGATATTCATCTGCTTCACCTACCATAAATCATAAAGTTTCATTTTCTCTGTATTTCTATATTCATGCTTCTCATAGTACCCAATCAGCTTTCCTTCATCTCGAAGAGCAACCATATATACATCCTTATTTTGTTTTTCATTGTGAAAAGTATATACAATATTGTGGTTATCATCTTCAATAAACCAATCAACTACTTGCTGTATCTTTTCTCTAGACGCTTGGTTATGACATTCCATGAGGCTTCTTCCAATCAACTTTTCTCCGCCCCATTTCTCATAGTTAAGTACAGCCGCCGGATTCATATAAATAATTTCATGATTCAAATTGCATATTACTACTGCACATCTATCCTGATCCACGATACTCTTATAAAAACTCACATACGACTTGAACTTTATATTTTTCTCATTATTCAGCCGTTTCTGCAAATGTGGTTTCTTTCTGTGATAATAACTGACAATTTCTCCCGACGGTATCCATATCTGTGCCTCATTAATCTTATCAAGAACCGCATCAATAATATGCTCATCCGCTTCTGAGTCAGGAACTTTTTCATTCTCAGTTACATACTTTTTGTATTCTTCATATACCCATGCAGTAATCTTATCTTTCTGCTTCATCTTCAGATTGTTAAAAGACTTGTTCATCTGCAAAAGCCGTCCATCTATTTTCTTATGTATTTTTGTTTTCTTGCTCTTTGCCATTGATTAATCTCCTTCTTGTGTCCGTGCCACTAACACCATCTTCTCAAACGACTGTGCAAATCTCTTATCGTCTTCCTCCGTCCTTTTCTTAGGGTCTGCGCTCCCGCTCCGGTCCGCGCAAAGCTGATGTCCACCGGACATCGTGCGCCCTTTCAAATGATTCTTATGAGAACCTCTCCTTGCTTTCTTATTCAGGTGTCGTTCCATTAACATCTGGTCAATATTTTCATTTGTGTACCATTTTCCTGATTGATGAATTGCATACGCACCTTTTCCAAGTGCCATTGCTGCTACTCCGTAATCCTGTGAAACAACGATGTCTCCTTTATGACAAATACTGATCAATTTATAATCAACTGCGTCTGCTCCTGCACCAACCACAATGACTTCACTGTAATCAGAAGTCAAAATATGATTCGTATCGCAGAGCAATGCAACATCGATTCTATATTTTTCTGCCACTTCTTCTACAATACGCACAACAGGACAAGCGTCTGCATCTACAAAAATCTTCATATTACCATTCCTTTAATTAACACGATAATCAAAACCATTTTCATGTTCCAAAATCAAATACTTCTTCCATCAAAATGTGTATATCTATTACATCCCTTACAATAAAATGTAACAGAACCTATACCATCATCTGTTATAATTACTTCGAGTTTTTCTTCATATCCACAATCAGGACATCTCCCTGTTTCACCAGTATTTGAAAATCTTTTAATAATCTCCATCTACTTCTGTGACTTATTCATATACAACACCTAACATTAAAATATTACTTTTATTATTCCTGCTAAAATCAATAATCCAATAATCACTAATCCAAATCCCTTTAACCCATCACTAAAAGAATGTTTTTCAATGGATTCATCCACTCTATCTTTGACCATCTCTTGTAAAAGTAATTCATCTTCAGAATCAATTCTTCCGTTATGATTATAATCTTTCATGCATACTCCTTATCCTTTAGGAATGACCATCTGCATTTTTAGCCCTTTATCGTCTGTAGATGGATTCTCCGGTATTATCTCTGTCCTACCCTGTGCATCAAGATTTGCTGTGACTGCAAGACAGACTGCATCCAAAATATCATCTGGTTTACACCCTAACTTTTTTGCAGATGTTCTCACATATTCCTCCGATACCCCTTGCAAATACCTTGATAATACCTGAACGCGGTCAGTGATTCCTTCTTTCTCCGATTTATTCGTCATAAGAACCTCTCCGTTCAGTCGTGCAAAGCACACCTCCGGATGGCTTTCTCTGATTACGTTCATATACTCTTCATTTGACAGT
This sequence comes from Coprococcus sp. AF21-14LB, assembly GCF_003458885.1. Classification (NCBI taxonomy): domain Bacteria; kingdom Bacillati; phylum Bacillota; class Clostridia; order Lachnospirales; family Lachnospiraceae; genus Coprococcus; species Coprococcus sp. AF21-14LB. The sequence goes on from NZ_QRVX01000019.1 coordinate 17,801, forward strand.
AAAAACTCATCTACCTCTCTCATTTTAGGAATAATGGCTATCGTCTGTTCTGATAAACCTTTTCCAATCGCTGATAAGTTTGCATCTTTCTGTTTATCTTTTATAAACTCGTACACTGCCTGTCTCGTAGGAACCGCAAATACGGTTGAAGTTCTAGGCTTTACAATCTTTCTTGCAATGCCATCCGGTCTTTTCTCATACTGCTCTATATTGCTTGGAAGTCCTATTACCATATCCACAAGCATTCCATCAAATTGTGTGGTATCAAAAACCATTTTTGAGAAATCACTATATTTCTTCAAAGATAGCTCCCCGTTACTAATTATAGCTGTTATCCAACCACCTTTGCATCCATCAACCCCGACAAATATTCCTTTATCTAAAATCTGTTCGTCTTCTTCCTGACATAAATCAAACATCTTTGCCACTTCTACAATATGGGCAATATTTTTATTACCGGCATATCTGTTTGAATCTGCAAAATCATCTTCAATACTAATCCATTCCAAAGTATTGACTTCCTCTATAAGAGGCACATCATATTCCAAAATACCAACATACATTTCAAGAACAAACTGTTGCTGATAGTATGTCATATCCATGAGCCTATGTAACTTTATATCTCTTCTAGAAATACCAGTTTCTTCAAAAAGTTCCCTATAAGCCGCATGCTCACTGGTCTCTTCCGGCTCAACTTTTCCACCAACGAAATTAAGCAGTCCCTTATAAGGATTTTTCGCACGCTTACATAAAAGAAGCTTTTCTTTGTTTTTATCAAATACAACTATACAATTACAATGCCTGAATCCCATTTATTCACTTCTCTCCGGTTGCTTGTCCAACCAATTCTCACCATCATATTCTTCAATCTGATTTACTATTTTATTAAGAAAATTTCTTAAATACTCGTTATCTTCCCTTCCTTGGGCAAACCACACATTAGACTGTCCAAATCCATACGCAACACCCTTTGATTTTCTTGGAACTTTCCATTTATTTGCTTTTCTACGTGCTGGTCTCGGCAAGAGTACACAATCCGCTTTCTTTGCTATTGCATTGTATGCCTGATCATAATATCCTTCTTCATCATCAGACGGAAACCTAATCACCTCGTAATTCCTATACACCGTTGCATGTTTATACCACCCAACAACATAAGTTTCTTTTTCTATGGCATCCGGATATAATGCACAATAAACTACAAGTACATCGTCTACCTGAGTTTCATTCTTGCAGGCTTCACATCCATCAATCTTCTCAATCTTCAATTGATTCCTTGTCTCACCGTTCGTAGATTTTGTCTCTACAAATCCAAGACAATACTCTCCTTCTGGATATCCCGCATCCTTTGAAAGAGGCACTACATCAAAGTTATGTTTTTCATGAGCATCAAGATTCTCTTTAACATAAGAACCACCACCTTTAGGCTCATCTTTTCCCGGCACAATTCCCTTATAGTAATCCATCCACGCAATGTTACAAAATAAAATTCTCAACACATCAACCTTCTTTCCCTTTTGAGAATGGACTCAAATCAATAAACAAATCTTTTAATTTTCTCGTATCAGTAAATTCTCTGAATAAGTATTCTAGTAATTCTTCCTGCCTGGCTTGTCCCAATGTTAATCTATAAAGTGAAAGTATCTTAATGAGTCTCTCATAGTTAACTTCATCTTTGCTCATAGGATACATCGGTACAAGCCTTTCAATCTTTACTCTCTGATTTTTTCCAAAACACCAGAATGGTACAAGTTCTGATTGCTCTGATTGTTTCTCTGCTTTTGCAGCCTCAAACATTTCTTTCCAAATATCTCTTTTAAATTCAATATCTCCGTATTTATCTGCAACATTCTGTCTGATTGCAAGACACTTAAATCTATTGATTCTTCCTTCCCTTTGTTCCAAATCAATCGGATTACTTGGCAGATTCCAGTGCATTATTACACGACAGTAATTATGGAAATCAAGTCCTTCCTGACCAATTGATGTCGTTGCGAGCACAAATGGTCGCATCGGTGAGTTAAATGCATTTCTGATATTCTCTTTACGCATGACTACCTTTGAATTATCTCCAGCATCTTTTGTAAATCCAACAGCATAACTAGACCTGATCCGGCATCCCTCACTTTTCTTATCCAATCCGTTAATACGTTTCTTAAATGACGGATATGTATCGGCAATATAGGTTGCAGTGTGTATCCTCAGAGAATCCATCATCATCTCATGTATTATCTGGTTTTTATTTCCTTCAGTCTGAAATCCCGCTGTCTCCCCAAGTATATGAATGTACTCATCGAACATTGCCTGAAAACAACCATCTTTACAATATTTTAATACATTCTGCCAGTGAGAATTATCATCTCGGCATCTTCCATAAGTCAGATCAATAATAGCCGTAGCTCCGGAAGATTAAAATTATTCACAAATACTTTAGCAAGTGCTGTAGCCCTAGCTGTACTTTTTCCATTTGAACGATAAATACATATTGCAGGTGAACCAAGCACCATATTTACAAGAGTATCTACTAAATCATCCGGTCTTCTTCCCAAATGAATTTCTTCCGGTGCATTCAGGTATTCTTTCAGCTTGTCAATATGAGCGAGAAATCCTTTATTTCTCTTGTCTTTGGACAAACTGCTACTTTCAGATGTAGTATCCTCGTCATCAGAATTCATTTCCCATACAATGTCATCTATCCAATGCTTCGCATATATTACACCATCCATGAGCATAGGGGCAAGGTAATACCATCTTCCATCTTCTTTGTTGTTTGCTGAGTGTCCATATTTTTCTTCTATCTGATTCAGTCTGTAATTTAATGCCAATCTGACTGACTTTTCAATTTGCTCTAATGATTCTCTATTATTCAGTGATGTAGCCGGTGCATACATATCTGCCATGGTTTTTGACGGATACAGTAACGCAAACAGACTCATCCCCCTTACTTCGCCATTTGACACATTAAATCGAAGCCTCGCAACCGGATACCTCCTGGAACCTTCTGCAAAATAGCCTGTATTCTTCTTATCCTGATTCTTACTCTGATGAACCAGTTTTCCAACAGTGAGTCTCTCAGCTTCATATGAGACCATGGCTCCTATCATTCTCGGAACCATCTCCCATGCAGAAAATACAAGTATTTTTGAGAAACCTTTACTATTCTTATAAGCACCTCTCATTTCATAATATGGCTTTGATGGTGGTACCCACATATATTTTTCCGCACCATTTATAAATGCTTTTTCCTTCAGTGCTTCCAGCCTCGCATTTGTTTTTGGAAGCTCTTCATATTTATTTATCTTGGAGCGATTTAGCCAAAGAAGGTTTTGCTGTTTCTCATTACCGAATTTCTCCGAATGTTTCGTATAATACTTTTCAATCTGTTCCTTTATCTTATACTTTTTCATAAAAGACATAAGATATGGGCAACTCTTTACATAGTCTACCGGGAGAGAATATCTGGAATCTGTAGCTGACAATAATTTTGCCATTTGTATGTAGGAATTTATATCATTTGCGTCTACATGCAAATGATTTTTTACGCTACTATCATCCGTGTAATCTCCGGAATCCATGACAGAAATCCTCTCTGTTCTGCTCACCCCTTGATACATAGCATTTTCTGCCTGCTCCTTAATATTGATGATTGCTCCATCTCCTGCTTTAAGTTCACTTAGTGCAATCGAATAATTTTTCCATATCTCTTTGAATCTGGCATTCTTATCAGCATCATCAAATAAAAAGTCCATCACCTGATAAAACTCTGCATAGTGCTCATCCAGCTGATTTTCATCTATTTCTTCAAGTGTTGAATACAATTTGTACGGAGTCGCCGATAGAAGCAACACTCTTGTGTCATGTCCTCCAAGAAAGCTATGTGCCAGTATACCAAGTTCGCTGTCATCTGAGGAGAGCAGGAACTTAAACCGCTGAAATTCGTCCATAATAACAAGATCCGGCTCAAGCATTGATACACTAATTCTGGCAAACATTATACGAAGCTTATTCATTACATAATAGTTGGAATAGGTAAGCTGTTTTCCATATCTTCTCTCTTGTAAATGATTAAGCAGCATATCTCTAATAACCGGATACTCGGGATAGTCAAGAAGCTTCTGTATCACATTCGCAGGATATTTTCCAGCGGATTCCTTCTCACACTCAGATACTCTGTTCTCAAAACTCCATTTTGCCCAGTTCCATGCTTTTACTGCATCCATAATCATAAATTTTTCAAGCGATATCTTATGTCTGCTAAACTCCGGTATCCTCTTTAAAATAGCATACATCAGTGCTCTTTCCTGCACACTTCCACCACCGGAAGTCATACGAAATGAAGTTTCCGGAGTAAGAGGAATCAACTGAATAAATCCCTCTTTTACAGATGAATCATTCTCCTGTTCTGTAATTCTAAGATGCTGCATAGACAATCTGGTATCTGATACCGAACCAATCGCATTGTTCCCTGTAACATCCAGTTTTCTGATATTTTGATTCGCTATATTCTGATTTGAACATATATAGATTACCTTGAACAGATCATCTTTTTCTTCCATGCGTAATCTCGCAGTCTTTACAATGGTTCCTCGGGCAATCAGAGTCTTTCCCATTCCGACCTCATCCGCCACAAGCACTCTGTTCTGTCCATTTCGGAAAAGAAAATCCACTCTGTCTACAGTAGCTCTTTGAAAATCTTTCAGACTGTTCAAGGTGCGTTTTTCAATATCATCTATATTAAATTGTGGCATAAAATCACCTCTAATCTCTTTATCTTCTGATTTTCAAAGTATTGCAAAACGTATCATACAGTTCACGAAACTCATCCGGAATAATCTCCTTATCCGTTACCATCTTAAGCACATATCCAATATCTCTAAACCTTTCCGGTTCTTCTACGGATGTTTTTAACATCTTCTCATATAAGACTGGCATTGCATCATTTGAGTGTTGAAAGATTCCTGATTCTCCTATTTGTTTTTTCTCAAGCATAGAAGCCAAATAATCATCACCCAGTACAAATGCAATATATTCCACAAATGATGCTCTGTCTTTTACTATACTATTTACAACTGCACTCTCTCTGTCCTCAGGAAAGCCTATTGTCGGAATCATGATAATCCTATGAATTTCATCCTCACCTTCTTTTGCTGTAAGCTCATAGAACTCGGATAATTGCAGAATCTCAAGTTCTGTAAACTCGATCTTCTCACATAAAGTATGCTCTTGCTTTGAATTAAAAGGTGAAACCATAATAGTTTTATCACTTGTAACCCCTGGAAATTCTACTGTTACCTTATATTTTCCGTAATTGTCTTCTGTAATGGTTGCTTTTCTCTTTGCTCTACACAGTTCTTTAATTTTCTGTTCCAAAGCATTTTTATTATCACCATCTATATCCTGAACTGCATCCATTACTGTTACTTTTTCAAAGGGATTTTTTACATCATCCGCTGGACCGCAAAAAATATCCTTCAGGAACTTCTCTCCATTAAGATACTTATTCTTTGTTCCAAGCCACAGCATCATTTCAACATTCTTATTGATTGCAGAATAAGATGCATTCATAGAACCAAGATAAAGGTCTACATCTGCATATTTTCTTCTGATATATATTTTGGCATGAATATCCTGTTTCATTTTATCTGTCATTTCATCAGAAATCGCATCTTCTCCATCCACAATCTCATCTTTCAATACATAAATTGTAAAATTTTCAGTATCCATTTCCTTCAGCTTATTCAATTCTGATCTTCTCGTTATGAGAGTCCTCTTACTGTCTGATAAACCTCTTTCAGCAATGTTGAAATCTGCAATAACACTCTCTGAAAGAAATGGCGACATCACTACCAGTTCATGGAATGTAGAGTCAGCACTGTTTCTATCGATAGAAAATAACACATCCTCCGACATCTGATATGCGTTTTTTCCTATGCCAAGTGGCAGTATCTCAAAATTCTCTCCAAATTCTTTACTATCAAGCGAAAACGATACATCTGCCAGTTCTGCTTGCATATTTCTGATAAGCGTTCTCTTCTTACCAGCATCCTTCACATTGTTTGATACACTTTCTGACAGAAAATCCAGAAAATTTATAATCGGCTTCGTCTTTTTCTTTTGGCGTACCATTCTGCTACTATCCATAGAAAAACTAACATCCCAGCTTCTGTCGAAGGTTAAATTTCGGCTCATTACTACAAACCGATACTTCTTATCTCCATCTTTATTCACATAGGACAATACCCATGTTTTCGGATGAAATGCCGGATATCTTCCAAGCTGCCTGTCTTTTGGTAATGCCACTTCCACAACCATTTTTTCAAGAAGAATAGATAGTGCTGTTGGCTTCAATGGTGCTTTTATCTGCCCTGCTTCGCAGAATAAAATTATCTTGTCAGACACTTTCTGCAGTGCATTCAGCATACTGATAGGATTCTGCATAAGCTTGCTGTCTGTTTCCTCAGATAAGCCGAGACAGATAGCTACTGCTGTAAGTGCTTCTAAGTCAAGGGAATATGTAGTTCCTATTGCCTTATCAAGCTTGTATCCATCGGGTGGCATGAGAATAATGTTATAATCAGTCCTGTCACAATTCGAATCCGGTCTAAACATCAGAACTCACCTCCCCGGAATAAATATCATTGATAATCCTTCTGGCATTTGAGAATCTGTAGTCCAGTTCTCCACCACCAACCCATTTTGAATGGTCAAATTCCTTTGTTCTATTAAGTTTTGCTCTGTTAATACCTTTTAGTTGTCTTTCTCTTTTTTTAATAAGTTCGTCCGCTGCATCTATATCTAATGCCTTAAATGCTTCCTGAAGTTTACTTAGGAACAGATATGTTCCCGGATTATGGAGTTCTAATTTATTAAATACAGCACTAAGGTCTACATTTGCTCTTCGCTTTACTTGTGGCTTAAGTCTATCCCACTCGCTGACAGCTACTTCATTCTCTTCTTCTGACAACATCACATTAAATCGTACCCTTGCCATATATACAAGATTGTTAAATTCACAGGCTAGTTTCATCATGTACGAAAGCTTCTCTTCAACTTTCTCTGATAAATCTGCTGCCATTGAAACAAAATCTTCATACTTGTTCATATCAATGCGATTTTTTAGCACATATTCAAGTAATGATCCTTTTGCCCCCTTTTGTATTTGCTTATCCAGATATAATGCCTCTTCGTTTGTAAGTTCAATCGTCAGATTATCTCTCCAATTATCATAATATATAGGCAGATTCCAAAAATTAACATTCATGATATCTCCTGCATCCGAATCATCTTTCTCATTTTCTTCTGCCTCGTCATTCCTATTACCAAGTTTTGCAGAGGATTTCTGTGTATTTAGTTTCATTGCCAACGAAACATATTCAGGTATGGATAATCCATAATCACAAAAGATTCCATAAGTACGAATACCATTCCAATAAATATCTGATGGTTTTCTTGCAACCCAACCCTTTGGCAAAACACGAGTTCCAATGACACCTTCTGCCTTTGGATTTGACTCGAGCAATTTAATTCCACACTCTTTTTCTTCCGTGTCTATTGCTCTTAAAATTCGATTTACATCTTTACCATATCTACCATCAACCGCATCTCTGAGGATATATGGAACAATGAGAAAATACTTCGCTCTGGTCTGGATTGTAGATGTTCCCGGGAAGAAATAATTTGCAAAAGCATCACGAACAATGCCGATGCCAAGTTCATCGACAGCTCCCTGTTCACTAAGAAGGCTGATTACATCAAGTGCCTTCTGCCTGTCTTCTTTCGAAAAATCTATCCATCCCAACTGCATTTAATCACTCCTATCTAAAACTTAGTCACATATGTATCTTCCACATACGTCTCAGGCGTTGCTTCCTCTACCACCCCTGATTTTGGGTCAAAAATAAACTTTTTCTTTAATCTCTCATAGAGTACGGAACCAACTGTTTCCATAACCTGCTGCATCATATCCGGGTCATCGAAAAGCTTTCGGAAGAACTGGTCGTTCTGCTCATATCGCTCTGCTGCCATGTTCGGGAAATCTTTTGCAAATAGCAACATAAATGTGGAACGGTCATTATTCTTAGCGTAGCTTTGCCACTTCTCCTGCGTTGCATAATCATTCTCCATCTGCACAAGTACCTTATCCATCTCTGTAAAATTCGTCCCATATTTGTCATTTATCTTGTCTATAATTGCAGTCAGCGGATCTTTCTTAGGTTCACGATGTCCGGCTTCTCCAGAGATAGGAGTAAAACCACCATCCGTGCTTTCCAGCTCAATCGGTCCTTCGTAATCCTTTTCCAGACGATAATACTCTAAGAGAACTTTATCATCTATATCAATCTTGCCTGCTCCACCACCTTTTGGAAGCATAGTGTATAAGAACTTCGCGTAAACACTGAATTTATGGATATCCTTATCAAATAGTCTGCATACCTGTGTGATATAAGCATATACACGGTTAAAGCTTGCAAGTGTAGACTTAAATACATCCTGTCTCTCTATCTCCAATACATGAAAACGGTCTACTGCCGGACGCAGCTGTCCCTGCAATTTACCCAGATCACCTGCTGTCTGTTCTTCCTTCTGATAGAATAAATCCGCAAATTTGTCTACCTCTGAAGTCTGATATACCCGAAATCCATCCAGGGTATTCTTCATATCATACACAACATTCGGGTCAGTCTCTTCCAATAATACTGTCTCTTCATAAAAAGGTTCAAATGATGCTTTAATATCTTCTGCTGAATTAACAAAATCAAGTACAAAAGTATCCAATTTCCCTCTTGTGGTTCTATTGAGTCTTGATAAAGTCTGTACTGCTTTTACCCCGGATAACTTCTTATCCACGAACATGGTATGGAGCAGTGGTTCATCAAAACCGGTCTGATACTTCTCAGCAACAACCAGTATTCCATAATCATCCGTATGGAACGCTTCCGGCAAGGACTTTTCCTTGATTGTCTCTCCAGTCTTGGTCTTATTCATTCCTTCTTCTGTGTAGGGCGTACCATCATCATTTACTTCACCAGAGAATGCCACCAGCACTTCAAGGTCTTTGTATCCTTTTTCCTGAATCTGACGTCTGAATTCCTGCACATAACGAACTGCATGAAGTCTGGATGGTGTAACCACCATTGCCTTTGCCCTTCCACCCATCTTATGTCTGGTCACATTCATAAAATGTTCCAACATAATCGCTGTTTTCTGTGAAATATTATGTGGATGCAATGTCTCATAATTCAAAATTGCTTTTGCACCGGCTGTCGTATCAAATACCGGGTCATCCTCTATTGTCTTCGCAATCTTGTAATACATTTTGTATGTCATATAATTCTGAAGTACATCCAGAATAAAATGCTCCTCAATAGCTTGTCTCATGGAATATACATGAAAAGGTCGATAGCGTTTGCCCTCAGGGTCACTTGGGTCTTTCTGCCCAAACATCTGTAATGTCTTACCCTTTGGTGTCGCAGTAAATGCAAAGAAGGAAAGGTTCTTATGAATACCCTGAGATGCAAGTTCATCCAAAAGACGATCTTCATCATCCTTTCTATTCTTCTCCTCCTCTTCTTCCATCTCGGCATATTCTTTCAGAATCTCTTCCGTATCTGCCAATGCCCGTTTCAGTTTTTTCGCTGCATCACCAGTCTGTGATGAATGTGCCTCATCTACAATAATGGCAAATCTCTTGTTTGCTGCATTTACCTCTTTATAGATAACCGGGAACTTCTGTAATGTTGTAATAATAATTCCCGCACCATTTTCGATTGCATCTTTTAATTGCTGTGAGTTCTTATCAATCTTCTGAACCACTCCTTCTACATGGTCAAACTGATAAACCGTTGACTGGAGCTGGCTGTCCAATACCCGCCTATCTGTTACAATAATGACAGACTGGAAAATCTTCTCATCCATATCATTGTGCAATCCCGAAAGCCTGTGAGCAAGCCAAGCAATGGAATTTGACTTACCTGAACCTGCACTGTGCTGAATCAGATAATTCTTACCTGAACCATTTTCCTTCACATCTGCAAGAAGCTTCGTTACCACATCCAGCTGATGATATCTTGGAAAAATCATTGTCTCTTTCACAAGATTGCCTTTTTTATCATATTCCTGCTGTAAGTGCATATACTTCTGCAATATTTCAAGAAGTCTGTCTTTGCATAACACACTCTCCCATAGATACGCAGTATCATAACCGTCCGGATTATTTGGATTACCCTTACCACCTACATTTCCGGCTCCAGCACTTCCCTGATTAAAAGGTAAGAAATATGTATGTGCACCTTCCAGTCTTGTAGCCATATACACATTTGTAAGGTCTACCGCAAAATGCACCAGTACACGCTCCTTGAATGCAAATATGGCATCCTTTCCGGCTCTGTCAAACTTATACTGATTGATTGCATTCGTGGTACTCTGTCCGGTAAACTGGCATTTCAATTCCATAGACACTACCGGAATACCATTCAAAAACAATACAATATCAATGCTATTCTCATTCTTCAATGAATAATGAAGCTGTCTGGTACAATGGAGAATATTAGCCTCATACTGTATTCTGCTTGTCTCATTTAAGGAGGTCTCCGGTTTCCAGAAAACAGCTCTAAACTTGATTCCACGGTCTATAAATCCATGACGCAGTACATTTAGAAGGCTTGTCTGCTTTACTTCACGGGAAAAACGGTCGATTAACTGTTTCTCTGCCATAACATCATAAATCTTAACAAATCGCTCCCACTGCTTGGGCTGGCTGCTCTTCACAAACTCGATAAAAGTACCTTCATCCAAACCACTTGTACGGTTAAATGAAGATGGTTCACCCTTGGTATATCCACCTAAGTGAATCAAGTAATCTTCGATATCCTGCTCAAATCTTTTTTCTTTTACATCAAAATCTGGCACCGACTACACCTCCTTCTTTCCTGTTACTACTTCGTAGATAAGGGATTTTTTGTATTCCATCAGTTTATTAATAAATAATTCTGTGTTATCAATTTTTCCGTCTATTTTCTTGCATTTTATCTCAAGTTGTTCCAATGCATCTATTTGATATTCCATCGAGGAATTGTAAATGACATTCTAGACAACAAATCTTGATTCATATTACTTATATTAGAACCCTGACTATATTTTTCTAATTGCTTTCTAAAATCAGGACTTCTGAAATAATAAAGCAAAAATCTACTATCAATTATGTCAGGTCTAATATTTCTGAATCTAATACAAAACCCACTATATGTAAGCGGAAAAGTAATATTGTTTACCATTACTGCTCTTCCAACTAATTCCTTACTTCCATTTGAACGGACAAATACAATGTCACCATCCTTCAAATAATAATCTTCTGAAATATCTGACTCCGTAATAACTGTAGAAAACTGTTCTTCATTGTCTAAAAAGAGATACTGTTTAAAATCACCAACCCCCAAAAATTTAACTCTTATTCCTTCTAATGTATCAGTGAAGTTCAGTCCATTTTTCATCTGACTTATAAATCCAAGATGGCAAGAAATACCTTCATTTACGTTCGTCACTTCATTAATCAACGATAATTTGTATTCCTTCAACTTTTCAATGATAGTCTGCTGTTTTTCTATAATAGCATCAATCTGGGAACACTTTGAATCTAGATACTTAACAATTCTACATTGCTCATTGTATGGAGGGACAATTATTGGATAATTCATCAATGTTTCTGCATTCAAAGTCCATCTATTTTCATATGACACACCTTTTCCATGTGCGAAAAAAGCCATCATCCAATACTGAACTTTAAAATAATAATCGTAATAATTTGGATTGTGTCCCTCACAGTATCTTAAATTAATATATGCAGGACTAATTACCCCTTTAATCTTTGAAATACTGCAATTCGCACCACTGTATAAATCCATTGGGTTAATAAGCAAATCATCTACATCAACAGGATTATAATTGTAATAACTTTCTGCTATCTGTCCCTCATTATTCGATATATCACGTACTTTCACACCAGCTCTTGCCAGTGAAAGCACTATTGGGTTTTCTTGATGAGCCTCTTCCTTCTTTCTAACAAATCCATGTTTTACTCGCTCAACATTCCAGTCTGATGGAATATCACCCATCCACCGAATCCCACTATCCTTCATTTCTCTCATAGGTCAAACACCTCCTCAAGACTTCCGGACAGTTCTGTTTCCAGCTCCATAATTTCTGCCATAATCTCCGCTGATGGTCTTGGTGCCTCATACTTGTAGAAGTATCTTGTAAAGGGAATCTCATACCCAACCTTGGATTTCTTCTCGTCTATCCATGCATCCGGTGCAAATGGAAGTACCTCGCGCTCAAAATATTCCTTAATATCTTCCTTGAGTGGTACATTTTCTGTATCTCTAAGAGAAGCATCCGGTTGAGGTTTTTTATTCTTCAGAATAGGATTTCCCTCTTCGTCACACAGTGGTCTTTCCACCACAATCTTTGTATATCCAAAATCAGCATTATCATAAATCTGACTTATCTCATTCTCTACAAAATCTCCATAAATTTGTGTAATCTTTGCAATATCCTTCTCGGAAATATCATTACGCTTATTTCCAAGTGCTTTACGTCTCTTCACATACAATTCATTGGCATTGATTAACTGAACCTTTCCCTCACGGACAGTTCCAGCTTTTTTATTGGACAATACCCAGATATAAGTAGCGATACCTGTGTTGTAGAAAATATCATTTGGCAAGGCAATAATTGCTTCCAGTAAATCATTTTCAAGTATGTATTTTCTGATTTCGGAAGGACCGGAACCTGCATCGCCCGTAAACAAAGGAGACCCATTATGAATAATGGCAATTCGGCTTCCTCCTTGTTTTATATCCTTCATTTTTGAAATAGCAGTCATAAGAAACAACATCTGTCCATCGCTTGCTGCAGGAAGTCCTGCTCCAAATCTACCGCCAAACCCAAGCTTTGCTTCCTCTTCTACCTTTGCCTTTTCATTCTTCCACTCACGACCGAAAGGTGGATTTGAAATAATATAGTCAAATGTATTCCCGGCAAACTGGTCATCTGATAAGGTATTACCATTCTTAATATAATCCGCATTATTTCCTTTTATCAGCATATCGGATTTACAGATAGCAAAGGTCTGGTCGTTAATTTCCTGTCCGAATGACACCAACTCTGTTGACGCATTAAGACTATGTAAATATTCCTCTGCAACAGAAAGCATTCCTCCGGTTCCGCAGGCAGGGTCATAGATGGTCTTTGCCACATTATTACCGGAAAGAATATCGTTGTCATCATTAAACAGGATATTCACCATAAGCTGTATTACTTCTCGAGGAGTATAATGCTGTCCCGCATCTTCGTTATGGGACTCTGAAAACCTTCTGATGATTTCCTCAAAAATATAGCCCATTTCAAGGTTGGAGATTTCATCCGGGTGCAGATTTCCTCTATCTGTTGTGTACTCCTTCAGCACTATGTAGAGAATCCCCTTGTTTACCATGGTTGTAATATGTCCGTCAAACTTGAATTTCTCCAGGATATTCTGCACATTCTCAGAGAATCCATTCAAATAATCTCTGAAATTATCTTCAATATGATCCGGGTCATCCATCAAACGCTCAAATGTGTATTTACTTGTATTATAAAAATCAAATTTAGATGCCTTACGGAGCAGTACATCTTTCATCGGCAGATTTTTTACTTCATCATATTTCCTTAAAACTGCATCCTTAGTATCGGATAAAATACAGTCAAATCGTCGAATCACTGTAAGTGGCAGTATTACATCACCATACTCATGAGCTTATATACTCCGGTTAGCTTATCCGCTATCGCCCATATCAAGTCTGCTTTCTGATTTATCTTCGTACTTCTTGTCGCCATTTTTTCTTCCTCCTGGTCGATTTATTTCTCTTTTTTCACTTTGCTGTCATCAACATAATCAACAAGATCTGCAAAATTACAGTTCAGTTCCTTGCAGATTCTTTCCAACACAGACAGCTTTACAGATTCACCATTTGTCATCTTTGCCATCGTACTGGAACTAAGACCGGTTTTCTTACATAAATCGCCTTTATTCATGTTGTTATCAATCAGCAGTTTCCATAATCCGTTATAACTAATTGCCATAATTTTTCCCTTTCTCATCAACAATACTATGCCAATTAACACTGGTACCATTATACCACACAAATTGCGAATACTCAATTTGCATTTGCGAATATAGGATATCGTTTTTCAAAGAAAAGGGAGCAGCATATCTAACCCAAAAATCTTACAAGAAGCCAAAAACTATCTTACAAGAAAAACAACCTATCATCCATTTTACCCTCGGGTACGAAATCTCTATTTTTACATATCTTATCCGCATATCCGGTTGTAATAGGAAGCCTCATTTTATGTGTTGAACCCACATGCAACTGCGACAAGTAAAGAATCTGTGTAAGAATATGCGCCATTGAAACATCACCACATTTTTTCTCAACTAAGATTGGATTAGGTGAACCTTTCTTATTCTTCATATCTGTAGTAACCAGATATCCCTTGTTATTGTTGTAAACACAGTATCCCATTGCAGGATTCATAACCTTATCATCTTGTAGTAAGATAAGTTTTGAACTAACATTCTTTCTGACTTCAATAATGCTGTACTCTATGCCCTTTGCCCCGAAATAGTTCCTGTACCAATCATCGTTTTCATTACTGAAACCATCTCTATGAATAACCACATTCTTTGGCATCTCTCCATATCTGTCTTCATAAGAAAAAATCACCTGATCAAATATATCCTGCAATATTCTTGTTGTTATCTTCTCTCCTTGCTGTGGAGTCGTAGGTTTATAAAACCCAAGTAGCCTGCCATATTTATCAAAAACTACTGAACACGCTGGATAATGAATTCCCTTTGCAACTGTTGCAACATCAAGACCAACAAAACAATCTACATTTCCCGGCATATCTTTTACAATCCATGGAATACCTCCAGTTTTACCAAGGATTCCAAGAATAATATTATGAAGGTAATACTTTGATTTATTGCCTTCTGATTTACCTCTGACAAATAGTTCAGCTGTTTTCATACTTATCATCTGCGAAGGAATATTTGCTTTTGCCCATATTGTCTTAAATGGATTATATGGTCCATCCTCATCAATGCTGTCTGGAATAAGTGCAATTACAATGTCTATTCCCTTAACCTTCTGCAATCTGTTGGCAGCTCTCTTATAATCAGTCAAATCTCCAAGCTCGTATTCTTCCTTAATCATTGGGTCTGCCTGAATATCGAGTAGTCCCTCCACTATGTATTTATCTTTTTCGCCTTGATACTTTCCAAGCTTTGCAAATGAATAAATTTCATTTACAACCGCCTTCATCATGTCAAATGTATTCTTAGGATAAATGTATCCAATCCTTATTTTTCTATCTGTCTTCCGATAGATCCATAATTAAACACCTGAAATTCCTTGCCACATTCGAGAGCTTTATCCTTACCACAAATCAATTTAGGTAAAGGAACCATTCCTTTTGTATATCCTATTTCTTCAACTGTACATGTTCAGTGTTAAATTCCAAATCAGCCAACTCAGAAAGAGAACCTATATCCTTAATAAAATCTATATTCAACTGTAATCTGGTTTGCATATCTCTCTTAACATATGAATCTATCTGAAGCGAAAAAGGAGCATCTATCTGTCCAACTTTTTCTCTTGTCAGTACAGGTTTCAACGCCTGCGGATAATATGGATATGATTTACCCGGTTGCAATTCCACTTTAACCACTTTTGTATCATCAGGATTTTTTCTACACGATATCCTTCTTTACGCTCAATATAGTATGCCTTAAGACTATCCGCAAAATCCAGTTTATCTGTAACTGTAAAGTCACAGATTTCCGTTAAAATACCTGTCTGATTGTTCTTCGCCCAATCATTTTTCACTTCCATCCCAATAGGGTCAACACCTTTTACCAAATAATCATTTACTGTAAGATTTGAAGTAAAAATACTTCCAGTATCAAGTCTAAGATAAGCCTTTCCATTATCTAATATTTCAACCCAGAAATTGTATTTTCTTTCAAGACTTATTTCTTTGTTCTTAGATATAAATGTTTTGAATCCTTGATTTGTCATAATCCATTTACTTGTGACACTACTCTTACATGAATACTTACGATATTTATCATACACCATTACCTCTGATAAATTTTGTGTAATAAAATGTTTGATTAACTCACAATATATCTTTCTGTTCTCCAGACTGGTAGTTCCTTAAATCCCTCGTATTCAATGGTAAAATCGGCATTGGGGACAGTTCCTTCAATTTTCTCAGTAGTATATATCCTCTTTCCATCTTCAAATACTCCCACATGAAAATAATTTCTTAGTTTCCATGCAGCACCTCTGATAATTGAAAATGCGTTATCAATCTTCTGTGTATGTAACTGATATACATGTAAGCACGTTGCTCTGACAATATCTTTAGAAGAAAACACTTCCATACGTAAATCCTTTTCCATTTGAACCTCCAACTATATATAAGTTTGTATATAATATTTCCATGCTAACTTAATCTTACGACATCACCAGTCGTATTAATGCGACTGGTGTAGAAATTAATACAAAAAAAGAAGCCAACACATGACTTCCTTTCTCACTTATTTTTCATAATTTTTTACTGCTTCTTTTAATTGTTCTTGCAATTCATTTCTTAACTTCTCAGGTTCTATCACCTTAAACATATTTGCATACTGCATAAACCACCCTGTAAGTGTCACACTATTCATCTTTGAAAACACAGCTCTGCAACTTCCATTTGCTTGTTTCCTTACCTTTACACTACTACCTGCAAAATCATATAAAATTGCGTTTGTAACCTGATTTGGCTCATACTCTACTTCAATCCTTATGGATTCTCCAGAAAAATGATTCACACTCTTTTCAATATACTCCTGAATATACAATTCCGGATTTTGACCTATCTTTTCCTTTGCATCAATCGAATACTCTTCTGATATTGTCAAATTCTCAACACGGTCAAGTCTGTAACTTGTCAATCCATCATGATTGTCGTGCGACCCTATAAGATAATAATTATTGTCCGACCAATATATCGTATACAGATTTAAGATATAAACCTTTCCTTCTCGTCTAAGAACCTTCTCCATGTTGTCGTTTATCTCTGTGTATTGAAATTGTATCTTTTTATGCATAAACATGGCTTCAAGCATTATTTCTATATATTCACCAAGTTTTGTATCTACTTCTACATTACAAGATATAGGCATCATCATATGAGAAAATCTACTTCTTCCTCTCTTGCTGGTAAGTTCTAACAGTTTTTCTCTAATCTTATTAGCCTCTGCGACCGATACACATCTGGCCTGCTGAACCGCATCCATCATAACCTTAATCTCCCAGTCATCAAATGCATGCTTGTCCATATACCAGCCTGTTTTTTATCCTTTGCCTGTTCTATTGGATAGCCACAAGACTGAAGCATCTTTACATCTCTATATATTGAACGACGATCCGTCTTGCCTATTACATATTCGTTTTCAAGCTTATCCACAATCTGAGTTGCATTGACTGGGGTCTTTTTATCAGTTGTTTGAAGTATCTGCAATACTCTGATTACCTTTTCTTTACGTTCTGCCGCCATAAAGTTATCCTCTCATACATTTATTATCTTCAATCTTTTCTTTATACTTATCACTATTCCTACAAGCCTTCGGAGTCGGATGAGCTCCCCCACCTTGCCAATCACCAGTTATCTGCCAAATTTCATAATAATACAGCCACTCAATAGCCCACGGCACAATAGTTTTAGCTATTGAATAATGCTTCATCCATTCTTTATTTCCTGGTTTATATAAACAAAGCTGAACTGTTCCCGCATTGAAATCAGCGTTATATTTATGAGGAATTTTCATATATGTTTCTGAATCCAATTTTTCATTCACAAGCCAAGTCAAAGGACTTTTTCCAATTCTATACTCTATTTTTATTGTATATTTTTTAGAAAATGGTCCTGTTTTAACAACCCCAACCCACGTCAATACGCCGTTTTTAATATTAGCTTTTGATTCTGGATACATTAGCTCTAAATCTGTTTTTTGATCAACAAGTCTAAGCAACGGTTCTCCAAAATACTTTTTCTTTTTACTCTCCATAAAATGTATGCCCCGGTATCGGTTTTGAATCTTCATCCACTACAGTAGAAACGCCACCCTTTAGATTACTTGTATAAAGATTTTGATTCTCGCGCGCTATTCTTGTTTCTTCTCCAATTCTATTGTATGCCCTATTGGTTACCTTATCGCCAAAACATGATTTAACCAACTTACTTTGCTCAACCACACCTTCAAGAAGCATAGGCTTTGTAATAATTTCCTCTTTCGCTCTTTCCAACCAATCAAAAAATGCTTTTGCTTTTTCTGGCTCAATTGCCCACTTATCAGCAAAATTCTCTTCTTCCATAACGGGATTACATATTTTGTATTTTCCACTTTCATCTTTCTCAATATAGTAAGCCATACGACTTAGAATCCCATTTAAAGCATCATATACATTCGTCTCATTATTGTACGCCCTTGCAGCTAGAGTAGTAATTATTATTGAAATTGGAGCTACCCCTTCTTTGTCATTAGCAAAAGAAATATCTCTATGTCTTTTAAGAAGCTGAATGGCTTTCTGCAAAGGTGTTCTTACAGAATATGTAGGTACATCATCTATTTCAACTTGATTTTTCATTGCAAAAGTCCTCTTTGACTCCAAAAGAACTGTTTTCATTCTGTCTTCAAACCACAACTTATATTTTGCTGGATTACTAAATTTATCAATATACGAACCATTATCTAACTTATGAGTCAGCCTTATTTCAGTCTTTTCAGGTTCAATATATAAATGATTCTTAGGCACAGAAGGCAAAATGTCCATATGAAATTCATCATATCGAAGTGTCCAACATCTCTTTCCCTCATCTTCTAACATTTCATTATATGTTTTATGTTCTTTAAGCCTTCGACCTACTATTTCCTTGATTTCAGATGCCTTCATCTCACCTCCATTTTTCAACAGACATACAAGATCAATATCATAATCATCTTCATCAGATATAGGTTTTATCACAGTTCCTAAATTTACAGAACCCTGTGGCATTATCTTAACATCCAAACTGGGATCACAATCACCCAACCACTTACCAACAGCGTCATAACTTTTAATTGCCTTGTCCAACATTGTATCTGATATGGATATTTCATCTACAATATATTCATATAGTTTATTAATATAATTTTTCTGCTCTTCTACCATTTATTTACCTCCAATCGTAATTGTTTCAATGAAGTCTTTCGACTGTTCTACCTGATCATAAATAATAAGTGTAGGATCACATTTTGGCATATAATCCATACCTGTTCTAATAGCAAGTGAATTAGGCATTGCCGGAAATACAAGAACCTCTTTAATTTCAGGATTATCATTCTTTATTGTTTCCATACAATTCCTAAAAGCTTTGATATAATCATCAATAATCCCCTTATTAGTAACAAAAAGTCTATTAGGATTCTCAATCGTAATCTTGTAAGTTGATATTTCTCCAACTGTGTGCTTTACTCTAGAATCAATTATGTCTGCACTTAGAGAAATATTTATAGCAACTCTTTTCTGATTGACCTGTTCTGGCATTTGGATAATAAAATTCACAATATCCTTATTATCTCTATCCCAAGACCATTTATCTTCTTTTCTATGGCACTGGAATACTGATATATTAGCAATATCACTGATTTTTTCGCCCAATTTAATTAACAATGGAATTGGCGCAAGTGCAAATATCGAAATATTTTCATTTTCATGAATGCACTGTTTTATGACTCTTTCCACGCCCTGTTCTATTGCTTTCTCTTGAACAAAATAGAACTCTTTTGTACCATCACTAAAAGGCATATTAGAAGAACCAATTAAATTAATATATCTTTCACTCGGGATTTTCTTATCACTCACTAATGCTTTACAAAATTGGACATTATCAAATTCAGGTTGATAATTTTTGATATTTGCAAAATAGCCTACCATATACGATTGCTGTACATTATCATATTCAGTCAACCAATAAACTCTGTTTTCATGGCTTTTCTTCATCTCTCTAAGCCTTACAACAGGATATATCTCTGGATTGTCATCTATGGTCTTATGACATTTCGCACACATAAGCATAAGATTATCTGTAGAATTAAGCTCTTCAACGTCCATTACTTCTCTATATCTTGCGCCGCCTTTACTTACCGCTTCAATATGTGCTTTCTCCCCATAATTTCCAGTTTCCATTGTAATTGGATTTATACCAAGGAAACAATTACATCCCTCGAATTCACATCGTCCTGCCGATATCCCCCACAAAGATCTTTCAATTTTAACTGGTATTTCTCTGTTTCTATCACTTTTCATCCTTTCACCACCAAACTTATGTTCTGTTTCATTAAATAATATCACAATTTTTTCCCATTTTCAACACGTAGCAACTATATATAGTGTATTTGCACTTCATCCGTCATAAATATAGTATAATTTAAACATACATACATCATATATAAACATTTATCGTTAGAAAACTTCCTTTTTCATGTCATCGTTATTTAGTACTTACCCCCTCAAAATATGTTTCTCAACTCCTTTTATAACTCTATCCTATTATATTATATGTCGCATTAATGTGACACACAAGAAAAAATTATAACTTATTAAATATCTACTAAAATAAATTCAGGTACTATAACACTCGCCATAGCACCCAAACCATCAAAACTCATCTACTATTTCTTTTATACTCGTCCTTCTTTGCCTGCATTCCCTCCTCATATATCCTGTCGAACACTTCATATCGTTCCTGATGTGCCATATTGACTCCCAACTTATCAATCACACGATTAAACATCTTAATCCCGGCAAAATACTCCATATCTCCATAATTAAAAACCTTAGATAACACATCCACTGGACACTCTGAAATCTTCCCCGCATCAATACCCAACATATTCATCTTTTCTTTTATCTGTTCCGCTCGCTCTTGTATAAATTCTTCTGACTTATGCTCCTCATAATAGTCTGTCAAAAGCTTGGCTTCCTCATAGACAGAACTAAAATCTGTGCTTAGCCCCACAGTTTCAAAATAAGCCTTTACCATCGCAAACGCCGAATCTGTTCCTTTGGTATCAAACGGATAACAACGGACTTTTTCAGCTACACTCATTCTCATATAATCAGCCTTATCAGCTGGTAATCTCATCGTTTCACCATACTCCCGAATATCATCATTCTGTAAGCCAGGTTCAACATTCACAGCCATGACATCAGTATCTGTTTCTACAGTGCTTTCAGCATTTGTAATGGCAGTCTCTGCAAACGTTTCTACCTCTGTTTCAGCTCATCATCTACAACCGCTTCAAACTCTGGTTCCGCAATTACATCTGCCTCAACAGCATCATCCAAAGCAGTATTCTCTACTTCCACAACCTCAGGCACCCGATATGGATTCTCCGGCACATTATCTTCTACAACCTCCGCCATATCCTCCATATCTCCAACCGGTATCCGCATTTCCAATTCAGCCTCTGCCAGACTTCCATCCCTCTCAAGGCACCGTTCCACCGCTTTCAACTTCTTTCGATTATCCTTCTTTTGAAGCTTTATCTGTTCCAAACGCTCCCGGTATTCAGTCTCCGAAGCTTCAGACAATTCCAAATCTTCCGCAGTCTTGCATGACCTTTTCTGTAAAACCCTGTCCCTGTACATTTCCTTCTGTGCCTTGCACAGTTCCTCATCCACCTGTTGTAATCGTAGCTTCAAGCGGAACAAATCTCCATATGACTTCACATCATACTTGACCACCACCAGATACTCTTCCTGAAGCTCATGCATTTTCCGTATCTGCTCATACAGATAAGCAGATTTATAAGTAAACCGCTTTTTCTCAGCCAGCCGCAAACGATACATCCTTGCATAGCACTTTCTCTGGTACGGTGTAAGAACAGCTTTTCTGACCGGCAGCAATGAAACAGTTCGATTTACAGGAGATGCAAGACTCGCGTTCCCATATCGAAACATAGCTTCCAGACTCTCCCTGCTCAAATCCTCCGAAATGGTATCCAGTCTTTTAAACCGCTTCATCCCCGGAATCTTTACAGCGATATGCTTGCCCTGTTTTACTTCAAATCCCAGCTTCTCCAGAAGGAAAATAAAATGCTCCATATTTTCTGCACTAATGGCACAAAATAAGGCATCCTGCTTGATCCATTTGGAAAATGCCTGCTCACGTTCCCACTGTGGTCTTGCCATATTCTTCGGTTCCTTGCTGTATTCAGCCGGAGTGATATGAAGTCCGTATTCTTCACAGAGCTTATTGGTTATGGGCTGGAATTTGTATTTCCAGTCACCATCCCGACACTGAAACTTGTATCCGGTCACCATATTTACACTGTTGATTACGATATGGGCATGAAGATGCTCCCTGTCTGTATGGACAGCCACCACCGTCTCATATTCCCCTGCAAATGCCTCCTTGGCAAACCGCATTGCAATATCATACATAATCTCCGGTGTTCCCTCTCCGGGTTTCAGGGATATTACAAAATGATATCCTTGCCTTCCTCCGGTTTTGCCAAACATCTGCTTTGTCGCCTTCATCTGCTGGTAAGCCATCTCCGGCAGGCAGTTGATACCGCCTGCCAGATTTGCTTCCCCAAGCTTTTTCGGTTGTAAAATATAGTTGATGGAATGCTCCAGATGAATGTCTATTCGAGCCTTGCTGCTTGCCTTCATATGCATCATCTTGGTTATTGCCACCTGTTCACCACCTCCTGTAATAAGTCCTTTATCTGTTCAAGCAGATGATTTCCCGTCCGCATGGTGCTGTCAAAGACATAACCACACCCGTTAGCAGTTCTTGTCATCTGGTTGTAATTGTTGCAAAGACCGGAAATCTGACTGATTAGATTCCGTCTGTCATAAGCAAGCGTTGTATCTACTCTTCCACCATGAGTAATCAGATACCTTACATAATCCGATAATTTCATGTTGTTGGCTTTGGCATCATACTCTGCCTGCTCCCGTTCCTCATCCGACAAGCGGATGGTAAAATTCTTCCTTGGTTCTATCAATTGTCTTCTTCGTCCTATAAGCAATCCCTTCTTTCGTTTCTTTTTCTTTATCCGTCATTGGAAGTTCCCTTTAGGCTACCCTGTTTCCAAAACTTGTGTAGAGAGAATTTGCCAGATACGTAAAACGCAGTGCGTTTTACAGAATCTGGTTAGGGGGAGCAAAATCCCCCCTAAGACCCTCTACATATATGCCCCATTCGGGGCAATTATTTGTAATATCAGCTGTACTACTAGCTCCCATCTGTATTACTGTCGGTATTACCATAAAATAACCTGTATCACACCCGGTATTACTTTTTATAACTTTGTAATACCAGGTGTATTAACTTCTTATGACCTACTTGCCACAGTTACGTCAAAAACGACATCGCATAATTCGCAATATCATCATCCAATATCTCCAAAGATTCTTCAGAAACTTTGGAAGTTTCTTCACTTTCTCCCAGTGTTGTCTGCGATATCTCATGTGATATCAGATTATCAGTCTGCATTACAGCCAGACCTTTCACTTGCTCCTCGACAATCAGCTTCACTGCATTAATAATCCTGTCTGCTTCTCCAGACATTGCATTCTGGATTGCCTCTCTCTGGGCATTCAACTCACAAACAAGACGCTTCTCTCTCTCATCCTGCTTTATGCCCTGAACCACCCTTATCAACGCACTTTTTATAAACTTGCTCTTATCTCCAAAACAGGGTTCTATGGCACCTCCGGTCAAAAAACTCCAGATTTCCATATCTTCTTCCCTGTTCAGGTTCAGACGGAAGCTGATTGTCACACTGTCACCACGTGCCATACTGCCTCCTTTCCGGTTTCCAAGGTTCATACGCTTCAGATATCTTTTGATTGCAACAGCCAAATGCTTTTGCTATAATGTATTTGCGAGATACATAGCGAAGCTTTGGCTTTGCAACCAAGTCCTTTCCTAATCGGATTGGACTTTTTCTTTTGCCTGATAGCCGCATTCCTCAGCCACCATGCCGGCTTTTCGCGTCAGGTCATCACCCGGATTGTAGTAATCTGCATATCCGTAAATCTTCTGCTCGAAGTATTTACGGGGGCATTTCCCACGCATGGTGTAGTACCCTCTAGCATCCAGTTCGGCATTGTATGCCTTAATAACTGCGTATGCCTTTGTCATACCAACTCCCAGAATCTGACTGACTTCCTTTGCATCAATAAATGCTTCCTTTGTTGTTATCATACGTCTCCTCCTTTCCATTAAATTTGCATTATAGATACGGATTCAAAACCTTCTGTTAAATCACTCAAGTTATAACCCGTATTTTTAGTTCGTGTTTAATCATAATACATCTTTTAAAACATGTCAATGGATTTTTACAAAAATACGCACTTGCAATTCGTATTCATTCATGGTATAGTATTTATAACGTTATATATCAGTTAGTTTTTGATACGGATTTCTTATTTTTACGCAAAACACGAATCAAAATAACTGAACAGTAACAGTAATAAAAGGAAGGTGATGATATGGCTTTATCAGATGACCAGCGTTTTGCCATGTATACCGCAGAGGAAATCGGTAATGCAATTAAGAAACGCCGCAGACAGTTAAAGATAACGCAGAAAGAATTTGCCCAAAGACTTGATAAGTCGGAGCGTACCATTCAAAAATACGAATCCGGCGAAATCACCATGAAGATTGATTTAATCAAACAGGTGGCTGATGAACTGGATATTCCGTGGCAGGAGCTTCTGGAAGCAAAGTCTGATAAGATTGGTATCGTATCCGCAGAAGAGGATTTTCCATCTTATCGCTTCCATAACCTGTCAGACGTTATCAATGCTTTATTTGCCATAACAGAGATTAAAGATATTGCATTCCAACTCTCCTGCACCAAACCGCCTGAAAATCCTGAATGGACTTCAGCCCTCATGGTTGACGGCAAAGGAAACGGAACCTATAATGCAGACTTCTGTCTCTTTATGGAAAACTGGATGAATAAACTTGCCGCTTTACAAAGCGGCTCCATAAGTCAGGAACAGTTTGAAACCTGGAAAAGAGAAACTTTGGAATATTACTCTGACAGCTTCTTCTCTGATTTCAGTTCACAGAGAGAAAAAGCAAAAAAGAACAAGGGAATAAAAAAGAAACCCGATTATTCAACCATTCAGATTGTTTCTACCAAAGAAGAGGGCAACTAAAAAACTCATTTATTTTTGCAAAATTGTAGATTATATCATAGCCTTTGGAAAAATGCACCCATAACTTGAATTTTCAAGCTGGTGCGATACATACCGCATTATGCGGTTCTGCTTTAGAACAATATCCGATACAAGATTTTCGGATAATTCTAAAGATACCTACAATTTACAAAGGAGATGATGTTTATGCCAGCTTACAAAGACAACAAGACTGGTAAATGGTTCTGCAAGTTCTACTATACGGACTGGCAGGGCAATAACCGACAGAAGTGGAAACGAGGCTTCGCCACCAAAAAGGAAGCTCTGGCTTATGAAAGGGATTTTCTTGAAAAGCAGTCCGCTAACCCGGATATGACTTTCCAGAATCTCTACGAACTTTATATGGAAGATATGACCGCCCGCCTGAAGCAGTCAACCATCCTGACCAAGAAGCATATTTGTGAAACTCACATCCTGCCTTTCTTTGGCAAGAAGCCAATCAACGAAATCAAGGCTTCCGATGTGAGAAGATGGCAGAATCAGTTGATGAATTCCCCAAAAGGATATTCAAAAACTTATCTGAAAACCATCAATAATCAGCTCACCTGCATGATTAACTACGCAAAACGCTTCTACGATTTAAACACAAATCCCTGTGGTCAGGCAGGAAGCATCGGACAGGCAAAGGCAGAAGAAATGGATTACTGGACTTATGATGAGTATATTGCTTTTCGTGAGGGCATTAAGAACAAGCCTCTATCCTATATCTGCTTTCAGGTACTGTATTGGACCGGAATGCGTGAAGGGGAGCTTCTGGCTCTTACTGCTGCTGATATCGACCTCGCTGCAAAACAGATCGATATCAACAAAACCTATCAGCGTCTTCACGGAGAGGATATCATTACCACCCCAAAGACAAGAAAAAGCAAGCGAAAAGTTCCGATTCCGGATTTCCTGTGTCAGGAACTGCAGGAGTATATGAATTCCCGCTATATGCTTGCTCCGAACGAGAGGCTATTCCCTATTACCAAATCCTATCTCTCACATGAGATGGAACGTGGCTGTAAGAAAACAGGCGTAAAGCGGATACGTATCCATGATATCCGCCACTCGCACGCCAGTTACTTATCAATCAGGGGTGTGATGCACTTATCCTCGCAGACAGGCTTGGACACGAAAAGGTATCCACAACATTGAATACTTATTCCCATCTGTTTCCACATAAACAGCAGGAGCTTGTCAGCAATCTGGAACAACTTGCAGCTACGGTTGGTGTCACGCCAACACCGGAGCCACCAATGGGAAATCCACTGCTTGAAACTATAGGAATTTCCTATGATAGTAACATGGCAAGTGATTCAGCTACTCCGGATATAGCATATGCCAATGCAGGACTTCCATATGGTCCTATGCCAAAAGAAATAGCATCAGGAAAAGTAATCCCGATGCCTCAAAGAAAAGCTATTTAAAAAACAAAACGATGTGAAATAGAGTAGTTGCGGTTAGTAGCAAAATAGTAGCAGAGCAAAAGAAAAAGTCCGGGAATGCCCTGTTTATAAGGCTTCCCAGACTTGTGGCTACTATTCGAACTCAATCGTTGCCGGCGGTTTTCCAGTACAGTCATACAGTACTCTGTTAACCCCTTTTACTTCATTAACGATTCTGGTTGTCACTTTTCCCAATACTTCCCAAGGAAGTTCTGCACTTTCTGCTGTCATAAAATCACTTGTAAGAACTGCGCGTAATGCAACTGCATAATCATAAGTTCTCTCATCGCCCATACATCCAACAGAACGCATGTTAGTCAATCCTGCAAAATACTGACCTAACGTTGATGCAATACCGGCTTTTGCAATTTCTTCACGATAAATTGCATCTGCTTCTTGAACGATGCGTACCTTCTCCGGTGTAACTTCACCAATAATTCGTACACCAAGTCCAGGACCTGGGAATGGCTGACGGAATACAAGGTATTCTGGAATTCCCAATTCCAGTCCCGCTTTTCTTACTTCATCTTTAAAGAGCAGGCGAAGCGGTTCAATAATTTCTTTAAAATCAACACAGTCCGGAAGTCCTCCAACATTGTGGTGACTCTTGATGACAGCTGATTTTCCAAGTCCGGATTCTATTACATCCGGATATATTGTTCCCTGTACAAGGAAGTCTACCGCACCTATTTTTTGTGCTTCTTCTTCAAATACGCGGATAAATTCTTCTCCGATAATTTTACGTTTTGCTTCCGGCTCTTCTACTCCGGCAAGTTTTTTATAAAAACGATCCTGTGCATTTACACGAATGAAGTTCAGATCATAATGACCTTCTGGGCCAAATACAGCTTCTACTTCATCTCCCTCATCTTTACGAAGAAGACCATGATCTACAAAGACACAAGTCAGCTGCTTGCCAACTGCTTTGGAAAGAAGTACCGCTGCCACAGATGAATCTACACCGCCGGACAATGCACATAATACTTTTCCGCTGCCAACTTTCTCACGAACTTCCTGAATTGTTTTTTCAACAAAGGAATCCATTTTCCAGTCACCCTTGCATCCACATACGTTATACACGAAATTACTAAGCATTTTGCTTCCTTCCTGGGTATGCATAACTTCTGGGTGAAACTGTACCGCATAAAGATTTTTCTCTGGAAGTTCCATAGCAGCCACCGGACATACTGGTGTATGTGCAGTAATTTTAAAATGTTCCGGCGCTTTTTCAATATAGTCTGTATGGCTCATCCAGCAAATTGTATCTGGTGATACATTTTCAAATAATTTTGATGTAGTATCTACAGCAACTTCTGTCTTTCCATATTCACTGACCGGTGCTGTTGCCACATTACCGCCAAGCATGTATGCCATCAGCTGGGAACCATAGCAGATACCAAAGATCGGAATTCCAAGCTCAAATATTTCTTTCGGGCATCTCGGAGAATCTTCTCCGTAAACACTGTTTGGTCCTCCGGTAAAAATGATTCCTTTTGGATTCATTTCTTTAATTTTTTCTAAACTTAATGTGTATGGATGAACTTCACAATAAACGTTACATTCTCTGACACGTCTTGCGATTAACTGGTTATATTGTCCTCCGAAATCAAGAACGATTACTAATTCGTTTTTCACGTATTTTCCTCCTCAAATAGGTTCTCGTTTTCCAAATAAAAAATGCCACTGACATTACAAACGCCAATAACACGTTTTTATTATAATGTAGCAATGGAAAATTGACAAGAGAATTCTCTAAATCTCTAAAAATTCTCTTGCATAGGGCTTATCTGCACTTACACGGGAGTTTGACAGTTGAATCATTGAAAATCACCTTGCAGGCCTTATAAAACCTGCATTTTTTATGTCAAATTTTATGTTTTTATATGTACTTGTTTGTAATAGTGTGA